>JANXVQ010000377.1 GCA_025351545.1 Spirosoma sp. | reverse complement strand
TTTTTTCAGATTCGAGGCCATCCAGATATTCATAACCCATGCCCATTGGCGAACTGAGCGCGTCGCGGGTTTTGAACTTGCCCACTGCCCGATCAACCGCTGATACCGTGAACGTTGGCCAAATGCGATGCACGTCCTGATCAATGTACGACCCGTCGGTCGAGGCAAAATACTTCTGTTCGTTTACGAAAAACAGGTTTGATGTAACGAAAGCCGCGCCGTTTTTCATGGCTTCGCTGTTTACCTTCATCAGCAGTTCGATTTTCTGCTGGACCGGAATCTCGAAGGCGTTTTTTTTGATCGGTGTTTTCCAGGTTACTTCGCCAACACCTTTTTGCGGAGCCAACTGCACAGGTTCGGTCTGAAGTCTGGCATTAGCTTTGGCAATGGCCACGGCTTTTTCGGCACATTTGGCAATGGCATCGGGCGTTACGTCGCTGGTGGCGGCAAATCCCCAGGTCCCATTAGCAATTACCCGAATGCCCACTCCGAACGATTCGGCGTTGGAAATGTTCTGCACTTTTGTCTCCCGCGTAAACACGAATTGTTGCAGATACCGTCCAATACGAACGTCGGTGTAGGTTGCACCTTTACTTTTGGCGACATTCAGGGCAATATCGGCCAGGCGTTTTTTTGCAGCCGTGTCAATGCCTACGCCCCGGCCGCTTGCTTCGAGCAGGTATTCGGGAGACACCGAATTTCCCAGGACCGGAATGCCAGCCGTTAACAGACCACCAATGCCTAAACCTGACAACTGGATAAAATCTCGTCTTTGCATGTATTAAAAAAGAAGGTGATTGTTGATGACTGGTACTATAATACTGTCAGAAAAACACGAATATGGCTAAAAAAGATGAACAGATAAATATTGAGTTTTTATTTTGTGACGAGCGGTAAGAAGATACTGAGCAAATATTCCCAATATTATTCTGAAAAAGTAGCTATATGCCAATAATTTGGCGGGGGAGTATCAATTAGTAGTCAGGATGCGTTTGTTACGCGTCTCACTCACACTACCAGTTGAGAGATGGAAGGTAAGAAACATCGATACCCGAATCGTAGATCGGCTTGGGAAAGCAGAGGTGTAATTGCCAGAATGCTAATCAGTTATATAGAAATGCCTGCCTGCCCGGCGAGTCGGGCAGGTGCTATGGGACATTAGTAAGGGGGGCGGTTATTTATCGCAACCGCACCAGCGTTCGGGTTGCTGTGGCAGGTTGATTAAATCCTAATTCAAAAAAGTTTTCGATCTGTAGTTGATCGCCCTTTTGCTCAATTTTGTAGGCGGATCGTTGCATTGAACTGGAGAGCATATTTATGACCAGAATGCTATTGTCCTGTAGTTCATAATCGTAATAACCACTACCCAATTTAGGTAAGAGCCACCCGCCTGCATTAATTTCCTTGCCACGATTGACCAGAAGAGTTTTCGGCAACGGCGTCCCCAAACGGCCGAGGTTAAAAATCAGCGTATCCTTACGAGCCGATACCTCGACCCACGTTCCGGTCAACGTATCGGGCGAAACAAGATCTGACTTCGTACAAGTCAGGAAGGCAACCGAGAGTATCAGCGTAAAAACAAATGAGCGCATAGGATAGGCTTTTTCTAGTGATTCAATTCCTAAGCGAAGGGTTGGATAAGCCCGGTTAATGTTGGTCTGGCTCTGCAACTGAAAGCTGGCACTTAACGTCTGATTTTGCTTGAGACGTTAAGTGACCTCCTAATAATGACCGTGCCGTGACTGGTACGAAATCAGTCACGGCACGGTCAAATTTTTCTACATTAATTTTACTATTTCTTGCTCTTCTTCGGCTTTTCGGCTTTCGCGTCTTCTTTTACTTTCTCGGCCTTTGGCGCTTTTTCTGAAGTCAATTCTTTCTCAGCTTTGGGCGCTTTTGCTTCTTTTTCTGGAGCGGGTGCCTGGCTCGCTACTGAGTTACGTACGAAGGTTCCCCAGGTTAAATTATCCTGTCCCTTCCTCGCTTTTTTAGCCCGGTCGATAGCCATGTTGGCGGCTGCTTCAACAACCCAGTCGAAATTAGCCTGCCCAACCGAATGTACATCAGCATCAGGAGCAGGATTACAAAAGTCGATAGCAATGGGGATGCCATCACGCACGGCGAACTCAACGGTATTGAAATCGTACCCAAGACCATGATTTAGTTTTAGTACATAGTCTTTAATCGTTGCCAATAGTTTTTTGCCGGCATCGCCGGTAACCTTCAATTCGGAAGCATAACGAAGATGGTGCGGATTGCGAGGCTCGTAAGGCATAATGAGAACGTCTTTCCCGCCAATGCAGTAACAGCGAACATAGTCTGTGAAATCAATCGCTTCCTGATACAACATCACCAACTGACCTGTCTCATCATACGCCCTGAACATCTGGTCGGGGTTATCCACTTTATATACGCTCTTCCAGCCCCCGCCAGAGTGGGGCTTCATAAAGGCCGGAAAGCCAATGTGATTAAAAATACCGTCCCAATTCATGTGTTTCAGGTTACGAAACGAATTGTGGCTGGTATCGTCGGGTTGATCTTTGGAAGGCAATAAAATGGTCTTTGGAACGGGGACCCCCAGTTGAACAGCCAGGGCATTATTGAAAAATTTCTCGTCGGCGCTCCACCAGAATGGATTATTGACAACGGCTGTACCGGTCAGGGCTGCATTTTTAAGAAACGCTTTATAGAACGGAACATCCTGCGAAATTCGGTCAATAATTACGGCATAATCGGTTGGCACACTTTGTTCAACCTGATCGATACTAACAAACTCAGCCAGAAACTGACTTTGTTTTTCATTGACGCGATCCACAAAAGCTTGTGGGAAGGTATTCTCCTGTCCAAACAAAATACCTATCTTACTATTACTGCTCATAGTCAATTAGTTATATGCTGAGTAAAGTGATACGAAGAGAAACCAGCAGAAGCAAATTACTGATTTTTTCCCGATGATGCGGCAAATTGCGCCCGTTTTCGGTAAAAACAAAAAGCCTGGCAGTCGCTAACCGCATAGCCGTCAGATAAACTGGCTAATGAGTAAGGTAATTAACAGGTCGTCGGACAGTTGTACCTATGGCAATCAATTTTATTTGAGAATTTACGATCAGGGTAAGTGTAGTGGCTTAACAGAAACACC
>JANXVQ010000330.1 GCA_025351545.1 Spirosoma sp. | reverse complement strand
CCAACCATAACGCCATATACGCCAAGTGATACAACGCCGAAGATGTATAGCACCCCAATGTTGATTTCAATCCCCTGTACGTTTACGTTGTAGTTTACATTATTACTCACGAACCGGAAACTGTCGCCGAACGGAATAACCGCACTCGACATCAGGGCTGTCAGCATGGCCAAGCTTGGGCCAAGAATGAACAGCCATTTGCTAGCCTGCGACGGAATAAAATCTTCTTTAAAAAACAATTTACCAGCGTCGGCGATGGGCTGTAGCAAACCCCACGGGCCAGCTCTGTTTGGGCCGAGACGATCCTGAAGAAATGCGGCAACTTTTCGCTCGGCGTATGTCGAGTAAGTCGCGATTAAGAGCGATATCCCGAAAATAGCCAGGATAATCGACCCTTTAACGAGCAATACGGTTAAGTCCATTGTGTAATTTATGGTTTACGAAGTACAGTCTTAAATTTACAGTCAGCGCGTTAACTAGTTGGCTCTGACCATAAGACTATAAACGATCAAGGTTCTGGTTCTAAAGCAGAGGGTAATAACTTCGCAAAACGTTCGGAGGGTAATTGCTGAATAGCTAACTGCGAGGTATCACGCTCATCATGAATCAGCTTATAATCTGCTGCTGCCATACGCTCTCCGAAACTTGGCTTGATCGTATCGGCCCGGTATTTATTGGCCGAAATAACCGAACTCCGCGATATTTTAGTCGGCCCTTCGATCGTCCAGTCGCTGGTTTTTTTAGTTTCAAAGCGGCACGTATTACAGATAAACTCCGTCACCTCACTCCACTCATTTTTGCGGGCAGTCACACGAATTACTTCGTCACCCCGATACCAGAGTGTTACTTTACCTGAGCAAGTTGGGCAATCGCGGTGAGCATCAACGGGTTTAGAGAACCACACCCGGTTTTTGAAACGGTACGTTTTGTCGGTCAACGCACCAACCGGGCAAACGTCGATTACATTACCCGAAAAATCGTTGTCAATCGCTTTCTCAATATAGGTGCTAATCTCAGAGGCATCACCCCGACCCATTACGCCATGAACGCGCTTGTTTGTAATCTGATCGGCTGTGTAAACACAGCGATAACACAGAATACAACGTGTCATGTGTAACTGTATATAAGGACCAATATCCTTCTTTTCGAACGTTCGGCGATCTTCTTCGTAACGGGTTGTCGACTTGCCATGATCAAAGGCAAAATTCTGAAGGTCACACTCGCCAGCCTGATCACAAACGGGGCAATCGAGCGGATGATTAAGCAATAAAAATTCAACCACGCCATTACGGGCATCAATCACCTGTGGGCTGGTTTCGTTCTCGACAATCATACCATCCTGCACGGCTGTCAGGCATGAGGCCACCAGTTTTGGCATTGGACGAGGATCTTTAGCTGATCCGGCTGCTACCCGTACTAAACACGCCCGGCACTTACCACCGCTACCTTTTAGCGGCTCATAGTAGCACATGGCTGGGGGAGCTACCGCCGGACCAATCTTACGAGCGGCCTGCAAAATGGTCGTACCTGGCTCCACTTCGACTTCAATTCCGTCAATAGTGACCTTTAAGAGTTGCGGCTTTACGTCTTCCATATATCGTAGTGCGGCTGGAAAGCCGCAAATCAATCATTACTGAGCGGCTTTCCAGCCATACTATAGTTACACTAATGCCATCTCACCCCGATAAACCGCCCCCGGCTGAGTTGCTTCGGTAGGGTTATCAATGTGCCACTGGAACTCATCCCGGAAATGTCGGATAGCACTGGCAACTGGCCAGGCAGCCGCATCGCCAAGTGGGCAAATGGTATTTCCTTCAATTTTTTTAGCGACATCAACTAACAAATCAATATCCTGTTGATGACCATGACCGTGTTCGATGCGGTGCAGGACTTTTTCCATCCATCCCGTTCCTTCGCGGCACGGGCTGCACTGTCCACAGGATTCATGGTGATAGAAACGCGAAAAATTCCACGTATTCCGCACAATACAGGCTGTTTCATCGAAAACGATAAAGCCGCCTGAACCAAGCATAGTACCTGTAGCGAAACCACCATCTGACAGTGATTCATAGCTCATTAATCGCTTTTCACCATTTGCCAGCGTTAAGGCTAGATTGGCAGGCAGAATGGGGACAGATGACCCACCCGCAACGAGGGCTTTAAATTTATGACCCGGCCGAATGCCGCCACACCACTCGTCAGCGTAAATAAAATCTTCAACAGGAACACCCAGATCAATTTCGTAAACGCCTGGTTTATTGATATGACCTGATGCCGAAATCAGCTTGGTGCCCGTACTGCGTCCAATACCAATACTGGCATAGGCATCGCCACCGTTGTTGATGATCCAGGCAGCTGTTGCAATGGATTCAACATTGTTAACTACAGTTGGGCTTTGATACAGGCCTTTTACTGCAGGAAACGGTGGTTTATTTCGTGGATTACCTCGCTTTCCTTCCAGTGATTCGAGCAAAGCCGTTTCTTCACCACAAATGTAAGCACCAC
>JANXVQ010000303.1 GCA_025351545.1 Spirosoma sp. | reverse complement strand
TTCACCTCGCCAATAACATCCAGTACCTGCTGGCGGTCGGTGATATCCATTGAGCGATAGGTGTAACCCTCCGAAAACGGCAGACGATTATTGCCCCGCGCCGTAGCAATTAACTCAACATTCGGTTGCCGCGTGAGCAGTCCAACTAATTTCTGACCCAGCAACCCATTGGCTCCGGTGATTAGAATTCGTTTTTTCATATTATTCATGTAGAGGCCGGTGGGTCGATATAGCCTATTTTTGTCTTCCAGCCAAAACCTCCGGTGCAGGAAACGCAAGGTATTGTGTCTCTACTTCTGGTATGTATAGCCGTACTGTTTCGTAATCTTCTTCTTCTTGATCCATTCCCCGGTCATGGTCATGCGAACGTCTTTCAACGGGCGATCCATCTCGTTTCGGGCTTGTTTAGCAACACTGTCCACGATCGCCAATCCATTGATCACTTCACCAAAAACAGTGTAATTACCATCTAGATGCGGGGCACCACCGAGGGTTTTATAAACCTGTTTCTGCTCATCGGTGGGCAAGCGTCCCTTCATGCTTTCAATGCGTTTAATTTGTTTCTGGAACCCTTCGTCGTCCCAAACCCGGCCCTGCACGATGTAGAACTGGCAACCGCTCGACGCTTTTTCGGGGTTGTTGTCACGAGCGGCCGATAACGCACCTTTTTTGTGAAAAAGAGCCGGGACAAATTCGGCCGGAACCGTGTAGCCAACATCGCCATTGCCAAGTGGTTGATCTTCCGGGGCTTTACGCGATTTAGGATCGCCCCCCTGAATCATGAACAGCGGAATAATCCGGTGAAACAGCAGGCTATCGTAAAACTTCTGATCGACGAGTTTAATAAAATTTTCCTTGTGCTTCGGCGTCTGGTCATAAAGCACGAGCCGCATAGTCCCAAACTGTGTATTGAGTGAAACGAGGTAATCTTTTTTCTTGCGGTTTTGGGCTATAGTAAGCACAGGAATCAGCAGAAACAAAAGCAGAAGTTTACGCATATATAGTTTTGTCATGCTGGAAGAAACGCCAGCCCGGTAGAACGCCAGCCTACAAACGTTATAGATTTACACGATTCTTGAATGCGTCTTTCAACCGTTGATCGTGGGTGACAACAATTAAGCTAGCCCCGATTTGCTCCGATTGTTGACGGAGGAGCGTTACAACACGGTCGGTATTTTCGTCGTCGAGGCTGGACGTTGGCTCATCGGCAAGAATAACGTCGGGTTGATTCATTACAGCGCGGGCGATGCTAACACGCTGCTGTTCGCCCTGGCTAAGTTGATTCGTTTTTTTAGCCAGATTATCGCTGAAACCCAGTTGCCCGGCCAATTCCCTGACGCGAGCTTTGTCCTGTGGCTTATTGGCTAAATAATTCACCATCAGCAAGTTATCCATAACTGATAGCGAGCTCACAAAGTGGGGTTTCTGATAAACGATGCCCACATGTTTAGCCCGGAAAGCTGCGGTTTCAGCTACGCTAAGTTTTGTCAGGTCAGTCTGGTCAATAAGTACCGAACCGCTTTTGGGCTTTAGCAGCAATGCCAGTAAGTGCAGAAAGGTCGTTTTGCCAGTCCCCGACTGCCCCAGAATCAGGAAGGCTTCGCGATTAGCGCAGTGTACATCGGGAAACGTAAACTGTTTCGATGGTCCGTATTCAAACGTAAGTTGATGGGTTGCCAGCATTGGATTTGGACAAATACCCACAAAAATAGAGAAAAGTTATAATACTATTGGGCTAACACAAAGGCGTTTATATAACAGGAAACACGATGTCGTGTACAACATATAGCACCGATAAGACCGGATTATTATAACCATTTATCTAAAAAAAACTCAGGTTATAATTCTTTTCTTTAGTGAGATAGTCCTGACATACTGGACACAAAATCTTTTCAACCCTGGGTCTGGATCCTGGATCTATCTCACAGTATCTTACTAGTCAGACGATTAAGTTGCTTAATTAAGCGTCTAAGTTGGTGTAGACTATCGATTGATCTTTGCGTTTGAAGCTGGTTAATCCATCTAATCATGTCAGTAAATCTAGCCTCTTCGCACGATTCCAGGAGAGGAATTAATTGATTTAAAATTGACCGAAGATTTAACAAATTACGACTTAGCATTTCCTCATACTGAACGCATTCAACCGTCGGAAGTTTTTGCTCACTCAGCATGTAAAAGGCCCAATCGGCATTACTCCAGCTATTATTTAGATCATGATAAAGAATGCGCAACTGATCTACCCGCGAAGAATTAGTTGAATTTTGTAGATTTTTATCCTCCTCCATCATTTTCAATCTATTGCTCCGGAAACCTTATCACTCTTTCAGCTCTGTCGCAGGCCTGTTCTTACATATGAAATTAGGGATTTATCGCGGCAAAAGTTATAATGGTCCCGCTTTTTTGTACCGCCCTTTAAGTTC
>JANXVQ010000252.1 GCA_025351545.1 Spirosoma sp. | reverse complement strand
ACTTTCTACTTTCTTTTAAGACCCATTACTACTACGGTAAAGTGCAGGTTTTTAGGACGAATACAGGGAGTATGAAACGGTAAGTTGACCAAGTGTGAGCCAGAAATGGTCAATTGTTAATTTATCATGTATTGTTAATTATAAGTAGGTACTTAAAATAAAAAGTTATTTTAATGTGACTTTTTGTAAACTATAAATTCTATATTAGCAGTATATATCTAAGTTGCTCAGTTTATAGATGGAAAAAATCAGAAGAAATCGTGCAGACACCACGCAACGTATCGTAAATGCTCTTGAAGATGTACTGGCTGAGCAAGGTCTTGAAGGAGCCAGGATCAATCAGATTGCCGAAAAAGCAGGCATCAGTAAGGTACTTATTTACCGGTATTTTGGTGGATTGGATGGGTTGATGGAGTATTATGTCCGAGCGGGACGTATGTTCCCACAGTTTACGCCAGCAATGTTGGATCAAATTCGCCCCATGAATCAGGACGATTTGGCAAAAGTCTGGTATCGTCAGGCAATTCAGATGTTCCGTCATATGCGAACATCAAAAGCTGCTCGTGAAGTACTTAAGGCAAACGTTGTTGAGAACGATCCAACTGCCGATGTGATCAGCAAAGCGCAGGATGACGAATTGACGCGTTTGGTTAATCAACTTTCGTTTATAGAGGGTCCTGATACTCAGGCTATTTCGGCTGTGATGCTTGGTGCTATGTCCTATTTGACTATTCAGGCTCAGAATAATCATACGATGATTGGCATCGACTTGCGGAGTGAGGAAGGATGGCAGCGTATTGAAGGTGCGGTTAAGGTAATTTATTTGGCACTGAACAAAATGGCTGTTGGCTCGCATTCCATAAAACTTAGTGCTCAGGCAAAATCTTTACCCGCCAGTCAGTGGTAGACCTCTACTTGAAGTATAAGTGAGTGCAAAAGCTTCCTATCGTACGATGGAAGCTTTTTTTTATGCCATCTAAAGCAGGGAAAAATTGAGCATTTCACGACCGAGTTGCTGAATTAACGTTTCTATTTTTTGAGTCTGCTCAGTAGAAGGATATTGTTTATTTGTCATGAACTGATTGAATAGCTCATGTGTGATACTGGTTTGCTCAGCCAGGTAGTTTACTTTGAATTGTTGAAAAAGCTCTCGAACGAGCGTAATGTCATGATGAAAGTCAAATGCAAAATTATCTGAAAAGACCGATGGCTCACCACTTTGTGTTTGCAAGTAAGTAGTAAACTCCGCTAGTTGTAAGTTCAGTTTTTTAGCGACCATTTCACGGGTATTTCCAGAGGCAATCAGTAACATGCCTTGTTGCTCAACACGTCCCCACAACTGATTGCCCTGTTTCTCCAGGATAACTGATATTGCCGGTAACAGTGTTGGCTTTTGGCTGGTGCACTGGCAAGCTATGCCTTTAAGTTTGTGGACCGGGCGAAACATAGTGTCTAAAGTCCCTGCCGGTAGGCTACCCACGCTTTTCAGGGGTGTTACAAGATGCTGGGTTGCAGAGGTATATATACAGCCGCTGTAGCCTGTATGAACCAACGTCCAGTCTCTATCCTGTAATATCGTCAGTGCAGTTAGTAAATTCATAGTATATGTTTTTCGGATTTTGCAAATATGCGTAATTTTGAAATTATGTCATATGTTAAATTAATTTATATTTATTATTTAACGCTATTGCTATAAACAGTATTAAATATATACAAAAGAGGTTTTTTGTATATATTTTGTTTGGTAGTATACATTATTTTAATTTGTAGAGTTGTTGTTAAATTGATGTATAAGGCACATATAGTAATTCAAATCCTATAACTATCTCTATATGAGAGGAGTATAATAATTAATGGTAACTAGAATATATTTATGTAATCTATAAGTTTATGTTTTTTTAGAAATGTTAATATAATATATACAATATTGGCTTGCTACTATAAATAAGATGATATATATTTGAAAAACGATAACAATTAGACTCAACATAAAAACTTCCTATTTATAATAGAATTCCAGTTGTCCGGAAAGTTAAGTATCGACAATTGTGTACCTGACCATTTATCATTTACTGTCTTTTTCTTCCGTCTTACATAGCTAAGCTGTCAATCTATGGTTTTGTGTATTTATTTCAAAAAGCTGACTGTATTAATTGGACTGGCTCTGATTTTACTTATGTCAGGCTGTGTGTCCTCTCGAAAACTAGTGTACTTCCAGGGTCCGCTGATGGCGTCTGATTCAATGAAACTAGTTGACCGCTTTGTGCCAACGGTGCAGCCGGGCGATATTTTATCAGTTCGGGTAAGTAGCTTGAGCCCCGAGGCTACAACATTCTTTAACCCACCATCGGCAACCATACCGATAGATCGGATGATGACGCTAACTACAACAGCACTCCCGGAATTAACGGGCTATCTGGTTGATCAGGCCGGTACGATAGAGTTGCCGATTTTAGGCAAAGTTCCAGTTAGCGGTCTCAGTACTGCTCAGGCTGCCGACCGTATTCGTGAAAAACTTAAAGAGTACCTCAAAGAGCCAACGGTAAACATTCGTAACCAGAATTTCCGGATTTCGGTAATGGGTGAAGTTATGCGGCCATCACTATTTACGGTCCCGAACGAGAAAATTACGTTACTGGAAGCTCTTAGCCTGGCAGGTGATATCACAATTTACGGTCGACGTAATAATATATTACTGATTCGTGAGACAAATGGCCAACGAACGTTTACGCGCATTGACCTCACCAGCCGCGATCTGTTTCGCTCGCCCTATTATTATCTGCATCCTAATGATGTTATCTACGTTGAACCCGGCAAGTCACGCGTAGCCAGTGCCGACCGAACTTACCAGTTATTACCTATTGCTTTAAGTGCGCTTTCTTTTCTAGCTATCATATTTAGTCGTTATTAATCATACTATATCATGTCTGAAAATGTTTATTCATACACACCTTATCAGGCCTATAGCGCCGATCAGCCCAACCTGCGGGTAATACTACTTCGTTATCTGAAGCATTGGAAATGGTTTGTCTTGTCATTGCTGCTGGCAGGGGCTGCTGCTTATGTTTACCTGATTTATCAAACGCCGATCTATAAAATTCAGGCGAGCCTACTTATAAAAGACGATAAAAAAGGGTTGGATGGAGAGAATATCCTGAAAGAGATGGACATTCTGAAACCCAAAAAAACGGTTGAGAACGAAATTGAAATTGTTCGATCCTATACCTTAATGGATAAGGTGGTTAATCATCTCAATCTGGATGTTCAATACTTTAAGCCGACATCTACTGTTGATGAGGAAATGTATGGCGAGTTGCCAATTCGCTTGCTGGTAGAACGGCCAAAATCAGCTTTATATGAAGATAAGCTTTTGCTTAGCTTCGCCGATCATGGACATATACGTATTAATAATGAAGTCTATCCAGTTAATCAGTCCATTAAAACACCGTATGGCCAACTGCGGATTTTTGCCCTTCATCCCTTAACGGCTTCGTTAACGCCGATGAAAATTCAGGTATCGCCCCGCACAAAAACTGTAAACAACTACTTAAAACGCCTGACTGTCGAAACAACCAGCAAAGCCTCAACAGTACTGCTGATAACACTGGAAGAAGCAGTGCCCGATAAAGGCGAAGCCTTACTGAAGCAACTCATCGAAGAATATAATCAGGCGGCCGTTGTCGATAAAAACCTCGTGGCAGCCAGTACACTCGACTTTATTGAAGAACGGCTCAAATTAATCTCGGGAGAACTGACTTCAGTTGAAAAAGATGTAGAAGTTTATAAAACAACGCAGGGCATCACCGACCTGGGCATGCAGGCACAATCGTTTCTGGAAACAGTGCAAGCCAATGATACACAGCTCAGTCAGGTAAATATTCAGTTGAGTTCGCTCAACGATATTGAGAATTATGTCAATAGTAAAGGGGCTAAGCGAGGTGCCGCACCTGCCACACTTAGTTTAGGCGACCCCGTGCTTTTGGGATTAGTAACAAAGGTATCTGAACTGGAGCTTCAGCATGATTTGCTGGCCCGAACAACCTCAGATCGAAACCCACTATTGCAGTCGCTCGATAGCCAGATTAAGTCCACCAAAGAGAGCCTATCCGAAAATATTCAGACTCTGAAAGCGCAATTGACTGGTACACGCAGCCAACTGACGGGTATCAATCGACGGCTCGAAGGGATGGTTCGCACGGTGCCCCACAAAGAGCGGGCATTGCTGAACATCACCCGGCAACAGGCTATCAAAAACAACCTGTATACCTACTTGTTGCAAAAACGTGAAGAAACAGCCTTGTCATATGCGTCGACATTACCTGATAGTCGTACTGTTGACTTTCCCCGACACGAGGCTGATCCGATAAGACCCGTACGGAAAATGACGTTTATGTTGTTTGCTCTTGTTGGCTTGCTTCTTCCTGTTGGCGCATTGGCAACCCGCGATGCACTAAATAACCGGGTTCGGCGACGGTCTGATGTGGAAGATGCTTCTCAGGTTCCTATTTTGGGCGAAGTCGTTGAATCTACCGAATCGCAGGCATTGGTCGTGGTGTCACGTAGCCGTTCGGTCATTGCCGAACAAATACGGGCCTTACGCACAAACCTGCAATTTTTGCGGAGCAATCCCGTAGGTAGCCAGGTGTTACTATTCACCTCCAGCATCAGTGGTGAAGGGAAGTCGTTTATGTCACTCAATTTGGGCGCTAGTCTCGCTCTGGTCGACCGCCCAACGGTCATTCTGGAAATGGACTTACGAAAACCAAAACTACACGAGTCATTAGGAATGCGCAATTCAGCCGGTATTAGTAATTATCTAATCGGCGAGGCCACACTGGATGATGTGTTGCAACCTATTGATGGATTTCCTAACTACTTCCTGATCAGTAGTGGACCGCTGCCGCCCAATCCCTCCGAATTGCTTAATGGCCCTTACATGGTTACTTTATTCGAGGAATTACGCGCCCGATTTGCTTATGTTATTGTTGATTCGCCACCTATTGGATTGGTAACAGATGCTCAGGTAATTGCACCCTTTGCTGACGCAACGCTCTACATGGTTCGACACGATTTAACGCCGAAGACATACCTGAAAATGGTTGATTCTCTCTATAAAGAAAACCGGTTTCAAAACCTAAATGTCATTTTAAATGCTGTTGGCGATGGCGAGTCGTACTACTATAGTTACAGTTACGGCGGTTATTACGATGCGGAAAAACCGGCTCGTGCTTCCCGTAAGATCGGGTAAGAATTAGGTTACTATAGTTCATTTATTTTATATCATGAAAAGCAAACAAAGGGATTCTTATGCTTAGTAATGCCTCTCTCTCCAACACCAGAGCTTACGTAGACACTCAAGACGAGGTTTACTCGCCATTTGCTTCCAACAAAGGCGAACTACGTAAACGCTTATTTGACATCGTCTTTTCGCTGTTGATCACACTGTTTGTGTTAGTCTGGTTAATTCCACTGCTAGGCATGGCCGTCCGGATTAACTCACCTGGACCCATGCTATTTGTTCAGATGCGTACCGGACGTAATGGCCGCCAGTTTCGATGTTTTAAAATTAGGACTATGGTTTTCCGACAGGAATCCGAATTTCGTCAGGCCACAAAAGGTGACACACGAATTACAAAATTTGGACATTTACTGCGTAAGACGAACCTGGACGAACTCCCCCAGTTTTTAAATGTGCTGCTCGGCGACATGAGTGTCGTTGGCCCTCGGCCGCATCCTATTCCGCTGGATGCTCAACATTGGGATACTATGCCAAACTATGCCGAACGCTACGAAGTCAAGCCCGGTATAACAGGGCTGGCTCAGGTGCGTGGCTGCCGGGGTGAAACCGATACACTCCAAAAAATGGAACACCGTGTACGGTTGGATCGATGGTATATAGCTAAGCGTTCACTTGCATTGGACATGAAAATTTGCTGGTGGACGGTAACGAAAATGTTACAAGGCGACGAAAAAGCTCACTGAAACGTATCAGAATCCAATGGTTACCGCTATAAGAAATCGATTCATTAGTTTTTTCATTAATGGTCATGAAAGAACACTTATCGCAAAAAAGAATATCGCGATATCTTTTCTGGTAAAGGGGGGTGCAGTACTCATCTCCCTAACCCTTGTTCCCTTAACAATCAATTACGTAACACCGGCTCAGTATGGCATATGGCTGACTATAAGTTCAATAATTGGCTGGTTAACCTTCTTTGATATCGGGTTATCTAACGGACTACGGAACAAGCTGGCTCATTCGCTGGCAACCGGAAAAATTGAGGAAGCCAAATCGTATATAAGTACGACCTATGCAGTTCTGTCAATAGTTTCCTGCTTAATTTTCTGCTTACTTTTTATCATAAATCCATTTATAAACTGGCATTCAGTACTTAATATTCCAATCAATGAACTGAATAATATACAAACTATCACGCTCATAGTTATGGGTTGTTTTTGCGTTCAGTTTGTTACTCAGACTATTACAATAGTATTGACTGCAATCCATCAGTCTGCTAAAGCTTCATTAATTTCTCTACTAAGTCAATTTGTTGTTTTGATTATAATTTTTTTAATGTCAAGACACCAGAGTGGCAGCCTTCTTACACTGGTTTTTGTTTTAGCTGGTGTTCCTCTTCTTACATTATTAGTAGCCACAATATACTTATATAAAAATTCACTGAAATACATAGCTCCAACGTTACGATTAGTAAATTTCGATTACGGGAAGGATCTTCTAAAAACGGGAAGTATTTTCTTTGTAATACAGATTGGTGCTCTAATATTGTTTCAGACTGATAATATAATAATCACACAGATTTTAGGTCCGAGCCATGTAACCATATTCAATGTTACATACAAGCTATTTTCGGTAATTATAATGGGATTTACTATTATAATTACACCACTTTGGAGCGCATTTACGGATGCTTATGCGAAAAAAGATTTCAAATGGATTGATAACAGTTTGAAAAGAATGAGAAAAATATGGCTTGTATTTTCAATTTTGACTTTACTTATTCTCGGTTTCTCTCAACAGATTTTTGCATTTTGGATAGGTAAACAAATTGCCGTGCCAATAAGCCTGTCTATTTCAATGGCAGTTTATGTAATCGCTTTTACCTGGCAAACAATGCATGTATTTTTACTTAACGGAATAGGGAAGGTTCGTTTGCAGTTAATACTGGTGACATTGAGCGCATTGTTGAATGTGCCCTTAGCTATATTTCTCGGCAGGACTTATGGCCTTCCCGGAATAATTAGTGCTAATACTATATTCTTTATAGGAATGGGAATTGTCTTTTCGATCCAGTGTAACCTGATTTCGAAGCAGGAAGCTACTAAAATATGGAATAAATGAAATTTATTAGAAATATATACGGTCTATTGAAAATTCTTGCCCGTCAATCAAAGATGGACTGGTACTACAACTCGTGTACTAGAGAAGAATGTACTATTGACAACAGGACAATGATTTATGGCAATCATAACCTATATAAGGTAGTGATAGGTGCGGGAACTGCTATTGGTAAAAATGCTACTATTTCACATACACAAATCGGGAAATTTTGCTCGATAGGGCCCAATGTTTTTTGCGGATGGGGTATTCATCCAATAAATGGCATTTCGATAAATCCGGCATTTTACTCAACAGCAAAACAGAATGGGTTTACTTATAGCACATACGATAAAATAGATGAGAGAAAGCAAATAAAAATAGGGAGTGATGTATTTATTGGTGCGAATGTAACGGTACTTGATGGAGTAACGATTGGAGACGGAGCCGTAATTGGTGCAGGTGCGGTGGTTAGTAAAGATATTCCCCCATACGCCATAGCAGTTGGATGTCCTGTTGTTATAATAAAATACCGATTTCCACCAGAAATCATTAACGAATTACTGGATACTCAATGGTGGAATAAAAATGAAGATACACTCAAAAAGGTAGAGACTCATTTTTATGATGTGAATTTGTTCCTGGAAGAAATGAGAAAAATAGCCGTGTAATCGTAAATTAAATAATCTACAACATGCTTATCTATATAGCGCGTTTTATAGTAAATACATTGGATGGAATAAACACGTTTTTTGATAATCAAGCTAATCGTCTGGTCTTGATATATAACAATACGATTCATAAAACTTTCCCAATTATAGACGGGCGGATTATAGTACGTAATAGAGGTGTTTTTCGTTTAGGAGAAGCCGTTAGATTCAACTGTGCTGTAAAATCGAATTTTGTAGGACTCAATAAAACCTGTACGCTGGCAGTCGCGAAGGGGGCTTTTCTGGAAATCGGAGATTATTCAGGATTATCTGGTGTGTCAATATACTGTTCCGAAAAGATCGTTCTGGGCAAATATGTGAATTTGGGAGGGAACGTCAGTATTTGGGATACTGATTTTCATCCATTAGACTTTAGAGCAAGACGGATACACGATGTCTCAAAAATAGCATCATCACCCGTTTATATAGGAGATGATGTCTTTATTGGTGCAAATTCAATAATACTAAAAGGAGTAACTATTGGTGTACAGTCAATTATTGGTGCCGGTTCTGTAGTTACTCGTTCTGTGCCTGCTTACCAGATTTGGGCCGGTAATCCGGCCCGATATATTAGAGATATTGCCTCTAAACCGATGCAGTCAGAGATTGCTTGTAAAACGATGAATAACATGCTTTTTTAATTAATAATCCACATGATAGGAATTGGACTTTTATTGCTGGCAATCATCTTGTTTTTGCTGCACCGTTTTTATCCGGCATTACTTATCTTCTTCGGGTTTGTAACGAATGGTTATCAGGTTATTCCGCCTAGATTCATTATGTCGGGTGCGCCAACTGATAAACTGACTGATCTGGCCTTAGCCTTTTTGTTGGTTACACTTATTGCCAATAGTCGAGATCTTTTTTTGCTGGTTCGGAAAGAACAAGTATTTAAATGGATAGGAATATTTGTAGCTTTTGTGGCTCTTGATGGATTATATAGTATTTGGATACAAGGCTACGAAATTGGTGGTGTTGTAAGAGTTTTTCGGGTTAATTTGTTTTTGCTCACTTTTGGGATTTTATTTATTGTTCCAGATAAGATACTTAAAGATATTTTCCATACGTTAGCGTTGATAACTATTGTTCAAAGCGTTTTGTTTTTAATTCAAATTCCACTAAATATAACTTTACTTAATTCGACAATGTCTGGTAGTGAAGTGGCTACTTCACTTGTGGAAAATTCTACGTTTACACGTTTCTATAACACACCCATTTTTCTGACACCGGTTTTATTTTATTATTTATTTTTATTTCACTACAAGTCGAAAATAGTACAACGAATTGTTTTGTTTATTCTGTTGTTAACTGTTTTGGCTCCCTTACATCGTGTATATATATTTAGCTTTCTTATAACAGTCACTTTATTCGTACTTTTTCAGCAATCACACAGTAAAAGAGCGTTTTATGTTGCTATGCTTGCCCTTGTAATTTATGCCGTATCAATGGTAGATGTAGTGAGTTCTCGTATAGAGGAGGGTATGGTTGACTTACAGAAAACATTTACAACAGGCCAATCACTGGTTACAACAGATTATGGTACAAACACATTTGCTTACCGTATGGCACATCTGTTTGAACGGGTAAATTATATTACACAAAAACCTGACGGATATATATTTGGTATTGGATTACTTTCTGAAGATTCAAAACAAACTGAAAAACTCTCATTCGAAGTGGGTTCATATGACGAACGAATTGGACGAGTATCGCAGATTAATACAGGCGATATAGCCTGGTCTCTATTGATTCTTCAATTAGGTTT
>JANXVQ010000162.1 GCA_025351545.1 Spirosoma sp. | reverse complement strand
GCGTTACCAAGCCGATAACCTTGACAGTAGAATACGGCGGACAAATGCAGGATTTCTACGGACAAACGAAAGCTGGTTTCGAAATAACCGGAACGATCAAGCGTAAGGAGTTTGGCTTAACCTGGGACGGTGTAACCGAAGCGGGTGGCGTTGTCGTGAGTGACGATGTTAAATTGGTTATGAATATTCAGGTGACGAAACAGGCTTAATTCGGGCTAAGATTTCGGAAACTGTAACTATAGAATTCCGGTACGGGCTGAATCATTCAGTTCGTACCGGAATTTATTTTTAAAGATGAAGTTGTTGACTCTAATCAATAAAATAGAAATTCAATTGTCAGATAATCAAGTGTTTCGCTGGCTATACGCTATCTTGGGCTAACAAACCCTCTACTATGCGATTTACGCTTCTCCTCATTTTAATCACGGCCAGTCTTGGCCGCTCATTTGCCCAGCCGGGAAAAACGGCGAGCAATAAATTCGATATACTTATTCGTAATGGTCTTGTTTACGATGGATCGGGGCAACCACCCAGGCCGGGTGATGTGGGTATTCGGGGCGACCGCGTGGTTGCCGTTGGTACGCTGCCCAAGGCAACAGCCACTCTTGTTATTGATGCACAGGGCAAAGCCGTAGCACCCGGGTTTATTAATGTATTATCGCACACGGGGCTTGAATTACTGCGGGACGGCCATTCGATGAGCGACATCAAGCAGGGCGTTACAACCGAAGTATTTGGTGAAATTTCGTGGGGTCCGATTAGTACCGATGCTATGCGGCAACGGGTTAACCTCAACCTTAAAGCCTATAATCTGACCTGTAACTGGACAACGCTGGCCGATTTTATGGTCAGGTTGCAGCAAAAAGGCATTACGCCAAACATTGCTTCTTACCTCGGCGCCGGGCAGGTTCGGGAGAGTATTCTGGGCGAAGCCGATGTAAAACCAACGTCAGTGCAGCTAAACCAGATGCGGGCAATAGTTCGTAAGGCGATGGAAGAAGGTGCCTTAGGTATCACAACGGCGCTCATTTATCCCCCGAATACCTTTGCCGATACTGACGAGATTATTGCCCTTTGCAAAGAAGCAGGTCGCTACGGTGGTCGCTATATAGCTCACATTCGCAGTGAAGGTGATCGGCTCGACGAGGGAGTGAAGGAGCTGATCAAGATTGGGCATGAGGCTAACGTACCTGTAGAACTCTATCATTTCAAGGCATCGGGCCAAAGAAACTGGCCAAGAATGGAGTCGGCTATTTCGATGATTAACAACGCCCGTCGGCAGGGGCAGGACGTAACGGCTAATATGTACACGTACACAGCCGGAGCCACCGGCCTGACATCCTGCCTGCCGCCTTACCTGTTCAACGGGGGTTTTATGGCGGGCTGGAAACGACTGCAAGACCCGGCTACCCGACAAAAGCTAGCCGCCGAAGTTCGGCAAAGCGGTAACGATTGGGAAAATATGTTTCAGTTGGCTGGCTCGACCGATAATATTTTATTAACAGCATTTGACGTCGATTCACTCAAAAAATACAACGGTAAAACGCTTGGGCAGATAGCCGCGATCTGGCATAAAGACCCTATTGAAACAGTTATGGATCTGATCGTTGCCGACAAAAGCCGGGTCGAGACAACGTATTTCCTGATGTCGGAAGACAACGTAAAAAAAGGAATCAGTCAGCCGTGGGTATCGTTCGGGTCCGATGCCGGTTCTATTTCAGAAGATCGTAAAGACGTTGGCGTCGTGCATCCCCGAACGTTCGGTAATTTTGCCCGATTACTTGGTAAGTACGTTCGTGATGAGCATGTTATGTCGCTGGAAGAGGCTATTCGCCGGTTAACGAGTTTACCCGCTATCAATCACAAGTTAACGAATCGAGGGTTTTTACGCGCCGGTTACTTTGCTGATGTGGTCATATTCGACCCGGCTACTATTGCTGACAAAGCCACCTTTTCCGACCCGTTTCAATATGCTGCGGGTGTTCAACATGTGTTGGTTAATGGCAAACTTGTGCTGAAAGATGGTGAACATACCGGTGTTTTCCCGGGTCGGTCTATCTGGGGCCCCGGCAGAAAGAATCATAAGCCGCTGGCGAAAAAAAGTTAACTGAACGCATTTGTACTACTAGTGTTCGCTATCGTATCAATACAAGCCGCCCTCGAATTACGGGTTTTTCTGGTACGGTATGAAGGGTATAGGCATATATGCCCATTGGCAGGGAAGTCCCGTTCAGCGTTCCGTTGAATGGATTCGTATAGCCCTTGCCGGACGAATAAATGACTTCGCCCCATCGGTTGAAAATGGTTATGATGGCATCAGGAAAAGCCTTAATTCCCGGTAGTTCCAACACATCGTTAATTCCGTCGCCATTGGGCGAGAAAGCATCCGGGACCCAAACTTGGGCAAAAACTGTAATATGTATGGTATCTTTTGCCTCGCAACCCGTGCTGTTTTTTACATCGAGCGTATAGGTAATATCGTCGGCAATAGCGGTTATCTGCGGATTTGCCGCATTCGCATTGTCTAAATATGTAGCCGACATCCATTGAAACTGGTTTGGATCGCCCGTATAAATAGGATTTAGTGTAAACGTATTGCCTGTGTAAGTAGTCAGCGAGTCAGCGAGCCGAATGGTGGGTATAGGGGCCACAACAGCTATGCGGGTCGCTACCGTTCCGGCACATTCGGGAGCCGCTTTGACGGTGTACGTTATTGGGTGATTTCCTATGCCCGCCAGCTTTGGAATAAATACATTGACCAAAATCCCGACCCCGGCAAATTCTCCCCCTGCCGGGCTACCAACGAGAGTCTTCGTTGGTGTATTTGGTCCGCAAACACCCGAAATCGAATCAAGGGTAACGCTAATAGGGGCTATTTGGGTAATGTTAACCGGGTCTGATGTGCCTTCACAACCATATATATCAATAGCTGTTACAATATACGTTCCGGGGTTGCTTGCCGCAAGCTGCGACTCACTGGTGCCGATGCCTAACCCGTTTTTTTGCCAGCGATAGCTTAATCCACCACTACCAATCAACGGAAGAGAACTTTGAGGGCAAATTCGATTAAAGCCCGAAGAGGATTTTATGGCGGCTATAACGGTGGCCGAACGATCAAGTATGGCCGTGTCTGTACGGGCCTTGCACCCAAGTGTATCATAGGATAGAACAGCCCAATAACGACCCGCCTGCGTAGCCCGAAGCGAATCGGTGGTCTGGTCCGCTATTACCTGATTATCCTGATACCACTGATAGGTAACGTTTAAATCACCCGTGGCCAGTAGTTTTATTGAGCCGGTAGTCGCGCACAAATGCCCGGTAGCGGAGACTTTGGCGTCGCTGCCAATGACAGTAATCGTCAGAATATCTGAATTCCCTGATTTGCTACAGGTAGTTTTTTGGGAGACAAGGACAACATACTGACCAGATACCCGTGCGGCCAGCGACGAGCTGGTAGCGCCCGTAATATTAACACCATCCCGACGCCATTGATAGTTCCAATTGCTATTTACGACAGCTGTTAAAATAATAAAATCACCCTGGCAGATACTGGCTTTTAGTACTTTAGGTCGATTTTTAATCTGCACAGCCGGGTCTGGGGTCGTTTGGGGTGGGCAGTCAACAACCAAAAACTGGAAATCAAGCCTTACTTCGCCAATTTTTACACCATTCCGGTATTCTTCCACTTTTACGGCAAAGACAAATAAACCCAACTCGGTTGCTGTAACCGACAGTTGTCCCGTCTGGGCATCTATTTGTAGACTGGGGCTGCCGGGAATGGCATTAGAAGCGTCGAAGCCTGAGCTCCAATGTATGTCTGGATAGGGGCCTGCCGACAATGAATTCTGTCCATTCCCTTTTTGATTGAGGGGCGTTATCATCGAATAGCGAAGTTCGTCGCCATCGGGATCGGTACCGCCGAAGGAAAAGGTAAACGGGTCGCCTATGCAAACGTACTCACCATTGATTGCCCCAAAGTGGGGAGATGAGTTGGTAACGAGTGTCCCATTTTGGAGCAGAGCTGGGAACTCAAGGTAAAATGTAAAGCCTGTTTGTGAAGGATTGCTGATATTGTTGATACCGGCATTTCGATTGCCGGTCTGATACGATATATAATACCCCTGCGAATCGGTGTAGTTGCTTGGCGCGAGTTGAATGTCAGCTTCGTATGTCCAGACAACAAAGTTCAGGTTACGCTGCGATGCGCAGAAAGCATTGGCATAAACAACCGGTTCTTTGGTGCCCGTTTGCCGGACGGTAAAGAACGTCATCTGGGCATTATCCCGTATGCGGTAGATACCCACTGTGCCCGTAGCCGACTGCCGGGCTATTCCCTGAGTCCCACTTTCTAAATAATTTGTAACCCGAATCTGGTAATGTCCCGGTATATCGCCAACAGCTCGCATCTCCAACTGTCCACCAACCTGATGGGTAGCTTTTGATACAAAGGGTGTCCCCAACATGAGGAGCCAGACTAGAAGCCGAAAAGTAACTGTGTGCATAAACAAGCCGTTATAAACTTTCTATTCATTCACTTAATACGACTGTTCTATTCATTTTTTATAGCCAGTAAGAGAAGTTATTTAATAGTCGATACTCATTAGCTTCCTGTTTCATGATACCAGCGGAGAGATTGCTATTCTCCAAATAAAGAAAACATATGCTTAAATATACGCACACTGCCGTGTATAAATACGGCATAGGGGTTTGTCTGGCCAGAGCTATCGTAGCCAACGAGCCATCGCGGAAGTTTTCGCTGGTTGCTAGGCCCTACCCATGTTTGTTGTAAAATGTGTTAATGGCGTTTTATTTGTGTCTGACCCTGTTTAATTACGTGATTCGCTGCGATAATCCAGCAACTGGCGCCCTGGTTACGTCAATAACGTCAACCAATTAATCCCGGAGCGATTGGGAAAACAGTCTCAATCGTAAAATTTGAAAGCTGTTATCATGATAAAACAAGCAATCCGTGCTTTCCTGATGTAGTTAGTCAATTGTTTAAAGGCTGATGTACTTTTGCCTGAAAATCATCTTCCCCATTATGAATCGAAATCGCTGGTTGTTCCTGTTTCTTTCGTTTTCCAGTCCGCTAATTGCCCAATCGAATTTAAAGCTGTGGTACAATCAACCCGCTACGGCCTGGACCGAGGCTCTGCCCGTTGGCAACGGCCGCATTGGGGCAATGGTATTCGGGAAAGTCGACGAGGAACTGATTCAACTCAATGAGAGCACGCTTTGGTCGGGTGGGCCAGTGACGACAAATGTCAATCCTGAGTCGCCCACGTATCTGCCCAAAGTTCGCCAGGCCCTGGAGCGGGAAGACTATAAACAGGCTGTCGCGTTGGTCAAAAATATGCAGGGACTATTCACCCAATCCTACATGCCG
>JANXVQ010000099.1 GCA_025351545.1 Spirosoma sp. | reverse complement strand
ATCCTGATATAATTTATGCATCTTTTTAGTAAGAAAGGAATCCAACTATTTTTCTTTTTTCTTTTCTATTTTGTTGCTATTAATGCAGTGCATAGTAAGGCTTCTAAGTTTAATGTAATTGCATTTTACACCGCCAAGAATGATAAAGCCCATATTAGTTTTGTGCATGAGGCTAATAAATGGTTTTCAAAAATGGCAATCAAGAATAACTTCGCTTACGACTCTACAGATAACTGGAATAACCTTTCTACTGAATTCTTATCACACTATCAGGTTGTACTATTTTTAGACACCCGTCCCGAGTCTCCTGACCAACGTGAAGCATTCAAAAGATACATGGAAAACGGTGGTGCCTGGATGGGGTTTCATTTTGCTGGATTTGCACTCACTCCCTCAACATATCCGCAAAACTGGGACTGGTATCACGATGAGTTTTTAGGATCCGGTTCGTACAAAAGCAACACCTGGCGACCGACGTCGGCTATTTTACGCGTCGAAGACCAAAAGCATCCGGCGACAAAGCACCTGCCAAAAACTTTCAGATCGGCCCCGAACGAATGGTATAGATGGACAAATGATTTACGGGCGAATCCCAATATAAAAATTCTATTGTCAATAGATTCAACAAGTTTTCCACTTGGCACCGGACCTAAATTACATGAGATATGGCACAGTGGTTATTACCCCGTTGTTTGGACAAATAAAAACTACAAAATGCTGTATGTAAATATGGGTCATAATGATATTGATTATGAGAATAAAACAAATAAAGAACTATCATCTACTTTCGATAGCGAAGACCAGAATAAGCTAATTATCGACGGCCTTTTATGGCTGGGCAACGGTAAAAAATAGCAATCTTACTACTATAGAACAGAAAGGGAGGTCAGTTCGTAAATCTGACCTCCCTTTCTGTTTTGACAATTACTTTCTATGGGTGAAGTGGCATCTGAACCTCTTTGGATTCTTTCCGGGCCAGTTCTTTTCGTGCTCGTCGACTGTGAATAAGCTCATACGTAACGGGCAGAATTAAGAGCGACAAAACCGTACAGGTCATCAGTCCGCCAATCATAACAGTAGCCAGTGGTTTCTGGGTTTCAGACCCGATTCCGGTTGAGAGGGCAGCGGGCAATAAACCTAACGAAGCCATCAGAGCCGTCATCACAACGGGTCGGACCCGCGTTAGTGCCCCTTCACGAATGGCCTCGCTAATTGGTATTTTATTGTGCAGGTTTTCTTTGAATCGGTTAATCAGAATAACCCCATCCTGCACCGATACACCAAACAGACAAATAAAGCCCACCCCGGCGGAGATACTGAAGTTAATACCCGTCAGCCAGAGTGCCAGCATGCCACCAATAAGTGCAAACGGCACGTTTAGAATAATGAGGGTCGCGTCGAGAGCGCTGCCAAATGTAAACAGCAAAATCAGGAAAATAATCGTGATACTAATCGGGACTACGATGGCCAGCTGCCGTTCGGCCCGTGTCTGGTTCTCAAACTCACCCGCCCAGCGCATCTGAAAGCCATCGGGCAATTTAACCTGCTGTTTTACGCGCTGTTGTGCCTCAGCAATGGTGCTGCCAAGATCGCGGTTACGTACCGAGAACTTAATGGCAATAAACCGGGCATTATTTTCGCGGTAGACAAAAGCCGGGCCAGAACGCGTGCTGATATCAGCGAGTTCTTTGAGCGGAATCTTGGAACCTGAGCGCGTTGGCACCATCAGGTTTTCAATTAAATTAGGCGAGAAACGAAAGCGTTCGTCGTAGCGTACTTTAATATCAAACCGACGTTCGCCCTCATAGAATTGCGTAACGGTCTTGCCCCCAATGGCCGTTTCAATAACCGACTGCGCTACGTCTGTCGGAACATTATAACGGGCCAATTTTTGCGGGTCGAGTTGAATACGAAACTCCGGTTGTCCAAGGTTTCGGAATACCCCAAGATCACTTACACCACGTACATTCTTCATCACATTGAAGACTTTCGTTGCTTCTTTGTCCAGCACATTCAAATCCTTTCCGATAATTTTGATCGCCATTGAGCCTTTCACTCCTGAAACCGCTTCTTCGACGTTATCGGAGATAGGTTGCGAAAAATTGAAGGAAATACCCCGAAAACGAGCTAACTTCTTCTGCATCTGCGCCACTAACTCTTCTTTCGAAATATCACTCTTCCACTCTTCTTTTGGGTACAAATCCACAAAAAATTCATTATTAAAAAATCCCGTCGGATCAGTACCATCGTTGGGTCGCCCTGTTTGCGAGATAACACCGCGCACTTCTGGAAATTCGTTAAAAATTGCCCGAAACTTACGCGTATAGGCGTAACTCTCATCCAGTGATACCGAATAAGGCAAGCTGGCTCTGACATAAATCGAGCCTTCGTTGAGTTGCGGCAAGAACTCAGACCCAATGTGAAACAGAAACAGATAAAGGGAAAGCCCCAGTCCAACCAGCGCAATAGAAATGATAGAAGCGGGTTTGCGAATGGCCCAATTCAGAGCCGGAACATAAATTTTTTCTAACCCGGACACAATTGGGTTATGCCGTTCACGTACGTTCTTATTCAGCAGAAGACTACACAAAAGCGGAATTAGTGTCAGACTTACAATGAGCGAACCCGTTAGGGCAAACCCAATTGTCCAGGCCAGCGGACTAAACAGTTTTCCTTCGACTTTCTGGAAAGTAAAAATCGGTAGTAAGGCTGTGATAATGATGATTTTTGACGTAAAGATAGACTTCCCCAATTCGGTGGCGTTTTGGACAATCCAGCTTAGTTTAGCTCGACGATTGAATTTCATCATGCCCATCTGACCGGCCCTGTGGGCCAGCATAACGAACAAGCCCTCAACCATTACAACGGCCCCATCTATAATAATACCAAAATCTAAGGCGCCAATACTGAGTAGGTTAGCTGTCATCCCCTTCAGGCGAAGGCAGATAAATGCAAATAACAGGGCCAGTGGAATAACTATGGCAACGGTAAGCGTTGTGCGCCAGTCAGCCAGGAAAATCAGCAGAATGAGCGTAACCAGGCCAATGCCCATCAATACATTTTCGCCAACCGTATGCAGCGTATAATTATTCAGCGTAGTGCGGTCGTAGAACGTTTTGATTTTGATATCCTTGGGTAAAATCTGATTATTCAGTTCGTCGATTTTAGCCTTTAGCGCCGGAATTACGTCATTAGGATTTTCGCCCTTACGCATCACCACAATACACTCCACTACGTCGTCTTGCTTGTCGCGACCGACAATGCCCAAACGGGGCTGGAATGATTCTTTGACCGTAGCAACATCACGCACTTTAATTGGCACGCTATTTACGTTGTCAATGATAATACCAGCTACATCGTCGGGTTTTGTCAACAAGCCAATACCACGCACCACCAGCGCCTGATTACCCTGCTTGATGATATCGCCCCCAACGTTAATATTGCTTTGCTTGATTGCCTGATC
>JANXVQ010000327.1 GCA_025351545.1 Spirosoma sp. | reverse complement strand
ATCAGGATTTTGTCGGAGATTTTGGCTCCGCCCATGATGGCTGTAAAAGGCCGTTGGGCTTCTTCCAGAATCTTTTTGGCATTGACTAACTCCGCCAGCATAACGTAACCAGCTACCCGATCCTGAAAAAACCGGCCCATTACAGCCGTTGATGCGTGGGCGCGGTGCGCCGTCCCGAAAGCGTCGTTAACCCAAACATCGCCGAGTTTCGCCAGTTTTTCGGCAAAGCCAACATCACCTTTTTCTTCCTCTTTATAAAATCGCAGATTTTCAAGCAGCAGGATTTCACCCGGTTGCAAGCTGGCAGCCAGGTCGGTAGCCGACTGCCCAATGCAGTCTTCAGCAAATTTCACCTCGCGGCCAAATGCTTCTTTCAGGGCGGGCAATAAGTGTTTAAGCGAATATTTTTCTTCGGGACCACCCTTCGGCCGACCCAGGTGCGACATCAGAATGGCCGAGCCACCGTCGTTCACGATTTTTAGAACTGTCGGGATTGTCGCCTTTATACGGGTGTCGTCAGTAATGTTGTACTCTTTATCGAGTGGCACGTTGAAGTCTACCCGAACGAGGGCTTTCTTACCGGCAAAATTGTAGGAATCTACGGTTTTCATGCGACTGCGTATGGTCGTTGGTTTGCAGGGCCAAACTTAGCAGTTTTTCGTCAGATGCGAACGTGAAGTTTATTGTTGACACGACTAAACAGCCATTCGAAGCGCCGTAAAGCGAGCAATCTGGTCGAAGTCGATGTCGTTATGCAGCATCGGAATGTCAAAGAAGATGGCGTAATGAGCGATGAGACAGTCGTTAGGCTTTCGAATTGTTAAGCCTTTTTTGCGAAGCATACGGTATATATTAGCAGCTTCTATGGCTGCATCGGCAGGGCTTATAAACAGCAATTTACACGCTAATAAATTTCGTTTAATTCGTTCAAATTGGTCATCATCCCGTATGCCCTGTAAAACTTCCTGTAAAATAGTTGGTGTTAGACAAACCAAATCCTTTTCTGTTAACGCTTCCGCCACCAAGCTAGTTTGAGAATTTTGAATACCCCGAAAACAGTCTATCCATATGGACGTATCGACAATTATTGATCCCATTCATTGAGTGTTGTCTCTGTTCGTATTTGGTTTAAGTTGCCTTCCCAATCAACTTGACCAAATAATGATGCTAAATCCTTCCGACGCATCATATTGATATATTCCTGTAAAGCCAGTTCTACAACCGCCTTTTTGGTTTTTGCGTTACTAATTTCCATCGCGATCTGGAGCAGTTCATCACTTATATCAATATTCGTGCGCATAGTTTTCTATGTTCTATACACAAATATAGTTAATTCTATACACATTAATACTTCCCTTCGCTACCGGCTCCACCAAAATTGCCATCGCCAAACTGGAGGTTGTCTTTGGGCGGGTGAAGTGATCCGCTGGTTGCCTGAACAGCCGCAATACTGGCGATATTGATAAACATTTCGTTTGGTGAATCGTCGTCTGGAATATCGGTAAAGTTGTGCCGGGGTGTCGCTAAATACCGAATTCCGATGATGGCAAACCCAATCAGTGCCAGGCCGCCAGTGGTGAGCGCAACATTGAGCGGCAACAACATAACATACTCATGTATTGTCATAAAGGCGGCAATGATACCCAGTGAGCCAAGAATGATCAGCATCCGATTTTTCTTCGTCAAACCCTGCCACAGATAAATAGCTGGAATCACAAATGTCAGTACCCAGAACAAAGCTGGTAATGCAATTTCGGGCGCATCTTTCGTAATTGGTCTACCTGGTATAGATTCTAACAGGAGGCCGTTCAGTTCGCGCACCACGAAATAATTGCCACTGGCGGCCAGAATAATAAGCGATATCCATTGGGCCAAATTCAGCGCATCCGCGTAATAAACTTGTTTTGAGTTTCGGTTAATGATCTGTTTCATAGCTATGTATATCGCCAATGAAACCGCCATCATCACAAAAGGCAACGCATCTTTCCCCCAACTCACCTTCAGCAAACTATCAAAAACGAACGTATAAAAAGCGGCAAGACAGAAGAAAGCAATGAGCGTGTCGCCGTAATACCACAGCACCAGCAGCAAAAGCGGCAGTGTATACAAACAATGCATGGCAATCGACAGGTCGTCCGGCAGAAACTGGTTGAAACCGAAAGCCAAAAAGCCCGTCAGCGTAACGACAAATGCGTTATCAATACCGTTACGGAATAAAAATCGACTGTTAATGAGTGAATGTCCAATTATCCCGATACCAATGCCAAAGACTATATTGAATAGCCCATATGTATTCGAATCGTCTAATATAACGGACAAAATGCTGGCGGGCAGCAGGTAACAAGCCAGAATAGCAACGGTTGTAAATAAAAACAAGCCGATTTCAAGAAACCCATTTGTTTGCCGAAATCCCACCGGATACGCTTTTCTGGCAGCCGTTATTTGTTCGTCGGACACGAGCCCCTGACGGTGCCAACGCTCGGTTTGTTTGTGCGAGCATTTTGCGGTTAAAAATCCACTGTTGATTATACGCTTTCATTCGTTCGGTTGCCTTTAGGAAGTTGGCTCATCAGGTAATAAACGAGCGCAATACCCGTCGCAATAAAGTACCAGTAGTAGATGCCGTCGTCGGGGTGTAGGTAATGGAAAAATAGGTACGTAACGCCAATATAGCCATAAACGGTGCTCATCAGCAGAAAAAGAAATGATCCATCAACCGCCGTAGTCGATCGAAGTCGGCGACTACGGCGGGCATAATAGTCAAACATAAAACAAGCCGCTGCCAACCCCAGAGCAAACCATAATCGAAGGCCTTCGAAGTTGAATAAGCCCCCCAGTAAGGCTATCATCAGCAAGTTCCCCGCGATGGTTAGATACGTATATGTAAAATGCGGTTTGATGCGTTGCCGCTCCAGTCCCAATGCTACGCCAATAAGAAACAGAGCCAGTCCAATGGCAGAAAAGACAGTTTCCTGCTCAAAAAAGTTGGTTTTAAAATATAATTCGAGTGGCCGAACGGTGACGCCTACCCACGAAATCAGGGCAGTTAAGGCCATACTCAAAATGCCCCGATGGTCGAATCGGTAGGCGAGGGGCAAAAATAGCGCAGCCGGTAACAACGTAACCAGGCCATACCGTGACCCAAAAATGGTATAGGCATATTGCGCATATCCTTCCAGTGTAAGAAATAGCAGACAAGCCAGAATGAGCGCATAATCGCCAAAGGTTGACCGGCCGGGCCGCGCTTGGCTTTTGGTTTCTGCCGGTGTCCATTCAGGTCGAAACCGCCATGCAAAATAAAAGCTACCAACACATCCGGCAGCAATAGCCGATAACAAGGCTCCCTGGCCAATTTTGTCGAAATTATCGTAAACTAATAACCCCAATCCCGAGCTCATTAACAGAATGCCAATGTAAAGCATCGACCGTAGTTCCCAATGCAGCGAAAAAGGCTTTTTCCGCTCTGTTTCAGCGATTTTGGCTTGCTGCTTAGGCGGCAAAATTGCTTGTTTACTTAACTCATTCAGAACATCTGTTGGGGACATAAACGATTGTTTTTTTGTTATTTATATAGCATGGTCGGACGACAGAAAATTATCCTAACACCCCGTTACTACCTCGACAATTTCCGCTATGTGCTGGACTTTGTCAACCGATTATACGGCACTCTGTTAAACGATGCCGAACTGAATTTTTTACACCGATTTGAGGGATTGAGCCTCGATGCTCAGTGCTTATACGTACGGTTCAGTAACCGCAAAGGACTCTTTTTTCGCATCAACAAACTACAGTATAGCGAAATAACTGACTTATCGGCAGCCGTTGGCGAGTTAATTCTAGCGGGCTTTGTAGAACGGCTATCGGCACACCACGAAATTATGGGCGATGCTGCCCTGGGTATTTTTACAAAACCTGAACTGCTTAGTTTATTACCCCTTGAGCCGGAAGAAATCAAGCCATTAGCCAAAGAGAAGAAAGAAGGTGTGGTTCGTTATGCGCTTCACGAACTCAATTTTGCCGAGGTTGTCACGAGTCTCACCACGCACGAGACAGTGATAAAGATGAACTTTGAGGCTGAAGGCATGATGGTTAAATACCTGTTTTTTGGCAATCGGGGCAGCAGCATGACCGAATTCGTTGTCCGTGACCTCGGTATGGTCAACTTCGAGCGGTACGACGAAAGCAAACTGACGGCCCGTTTTCGTACTCGTAAAGAGGTGGAAGATAAGTTGCTGATTTCGTTGACGAACGAAGAATTCTATGACCTCAAAGAAGCCGAAACACCCGCCGATGATATTTATAATTGGTTTCTGAACTGGAACGAAACCCGCCCCGAACTGACCGAAATTGCGATTCCAGGGTATCAGAAATTAGTGTGCCGTGTGGGGGCTTTTCTGGAACGACAAAAACTGCCCGAACAGGCATTGGCCGTTTATGAACTCTCAGACCAGGTTCCGGCACGGGAACGGCGTGTTCGTTTGCTATTCAAAAACGGATCTGTTGACGAAGCGCTTGCCCTTTGCGATGAGATCGCCGTGAAGCCGCTGAACGCTGAGGAGCGATATTTTGCCAACGATTTTCGAGAGAAGATTTTGAGCCTGGGTGAGAAAAAACGCACTCGTAAAGCCACAACGCGATTTTTGTCGGATGCCGAGAGCGTTAATATTCCGGCGGCCTACCGTCACCATGTCGAAGCGGGCGTGATGAATTATTACCTGGAACAGGACTACGACGCAGCGTTTACGGAAAATTACCCCTGGCGCGGCCTGTTCGGTCTGGTTTTCTGGGACATTATTTACGACGCCAATGTGTCGGCTATTCACCATCCGTTGCAACGGGCTCCGTCGGATTTTTACCTGCCCGATTTCTACCTTAAACGCGAAGAACTACTAAAAAAACGCCTTGTCGAACTTGAGACCAAAGACGACTGGCGACGCCATACGGGCCGGATGTTCAATGCTAAATACGGCATCACGAACGTATTGGTAGATTGGTCAGACGAGTTGTTGACAATCGTTCAGCGCATGATTGAGTTGCTGGACGTTGAGCAACTGCGGTTGATTCTACTCGAAATGGCTCGTAACGTACGCGAACACACCCGTGGTTTTCCTGACTTGCTCATCTGGAATGAACAGGGTAATTACGATTTTGTAGAGGTCAAATCACCAACCGATCACCTCGGGCCGCAGCAGTTGCACTGGCTGGAGTTTTTTCAAACGATTGGCGTGCGGGGCAAAGTTGTGCGGGTAATCTGGGAATTGTAGAAACGATCAGGGAAATCGTAAAAATTGCTCCGATTATTTTTTCTCTCTTGTAATAATCCAGTCCGAGATTAGTACTAATTGAGTAAATAAATGGGGCATGACTAAAAGTGAACAAAACCATATTTTTGACAAGTGGCTTGGCCAGCATAAAGCCCTACTCTTTAAAGTAGTTCGGGCATATGCAGTGACAGCTATGGATCAGGATGATCTTTTTCAGGAGATCATTATTCAAGTATGGCATTCCATTCCCACCTTCAAACAACAGTCGTCCAATACCACCTGGATGTATCGTATAGCGCTAAATACGGCGATTAAATGGGTTGGCAAAGAGCGAAAACATGCTGCTGCCCAAGAAACACTCGATAACGTACCCGCTATCTTACAGGACACAATCATTCCGATTGATGAACGTCTAACCTGGCTCTACGAGGAAATTCATAAACTCGACGAAGTTGATCGCTCCATTACCCTATTACTTCTGGATGGATTCAGTTATAAAGAGATAGCTACTATACTGGGCATTTCAGAATCAAATGTTGGGGTAAAAATCAGTCGAATCAAAAAACAACTTATCACTAAATCTAAACAACAGGATTATCATGGAATTTGATGAACTACAAAAAATATGGAACTCCCAGATGAATGAGCCACTCTGGGTTATCAATGAACACGCATTGCACAATCGCATTCTGGCAAAAAAGAGTCAGGCTAGTCATATCACTAATTTCAGTGAATTGCTTTTAATTTTTGTGAACGCTGGCGCCGGAATTTTTGTGCTTGGGCTCAATTTTCTCAAGCACCCGGAGAGTCTGGTTATGTATCTGATGGCGGCCTGGATGTTTGCTACTGCCTTATATGTTTTAGCAAGTCGAATTCGCAGACTAAAAGATGAAAATAAGTTTGATCGCTCTATGCTTGGTGAACTGAAACATGCTCTTGATATGGCAACATACCAGGTGCGTCTTTCAGGACTAATGCGTTGGAATATGGTGCCAATTGGAGTCCTTAGCCTACTGGGTATTTGGGAGGGGGAAAAATCAATCTGGATAGCAACAGGTGTCCTGTTGTTTGCGGTCCTGGCTTATTTTGCCGGAGGATGGGAACATCGCGTTTATGTAGCAAAAAAAC
>JANXVQ010000083.1 GCA_025351545.1 Spirosoma sp. | reverse complement strand
CTAAATGGGTCATATGGATGGCTGTGGCATTGAATACACGCAAATGTTGTCCCCTGAAATACGTCCCATGTTGTATTGACCCGGTCCAGTACTGCCGCTATCCGAAACTCTTCATCCTGCGTTCCGCCCTCATCATTGGTCATGGTATTGCGGTGAAAACCGGTCGCAATGAATTGAGCATCAGTAGGATTCGGCAATAAATCGCCCGCTAACTGTTCAACGGCGAACTGGTCGAATGGCTTGTCATTATTAAAGGCGTTGATCAACCAGTCACGGTATCGCCAGATTTTCCGACCGGGATCGCGCTCGTACCCTTTGGTATCGGCATAACGGGCCAGATCGAGCCACATGCCCGTCCAGCGTTCACCATAAGCGGGCGATTTAAGCAGTCGATCAACAACTTTTTCGTAAGCCTCCGGCGATTTATCATTTACAAAAGCAGCCGTTTCTATTTCTGTTGGCGGCAGTCCCGTCAGATCAAGCGATACCCGACGCATCAGCGTGGCTCGGCCTGCCTCGGGCGAAGGCGTTAGATGTTCCTGCTTTAACTTGTCCAGAACAAAATGGTCTATTTCATTTTTGGCCCAGTTAGTTTCGTCATTTTCGGTTAGTCCCAATCGGCTCCAGAATGTACCAATCTTGGGCACATCCGTCTCCCGGACAGATTGATACGCCCAATGATCGCCCCATTCGGCTCCCTGATCAATCCATTTGCGGAGAATATCTATTTCGTCAGGTTTCAGGGCTGGGTGGTCCAGCGGCATCCGCTCATCGGGATCAGTCAGCGTTAACCGCCGGATCATTTCGCTACCTTCTGCATCGCCGGGAATGATGGCCCGTTTGCCGGACTTGGCGGGTGCCAGCGCTTCATGCTTAAATAAGAGCGAGAAGTCGGATGCTTTTTTAACGCCCCCGTGGCAGACAATGCAGTTTTTGTTTAGCAGTGGTTTGATCTGGGCATTATAGTCCACCCGTTTCTCAAAAAAGCCGAGAAACGACGAAAGCATCAACGCGACCGCAATGCCCACTGCCCCAAAAAGAGCCAACCTTGTTTTCATAAATCAAGATGTACAAGCAATCCTAACCTGTAAAGCATGAACACTGGCTTTTGTCACTATTAAAATTCAAGATTGATAAAATTTTAACAAAAATTCATCGTAGACTGTTCATTATAAGCCACTAAACAAACTATCGTTTATTTTACGCGCACATCCACCTGAGCGGTATCATCTTCGCCATTGGTTGTACCATTACCAGGTACGGAGTCGGGATCTGGAACACTGGCGGCTGTTAATTGAGTCGCGCAAATACCTCGACCAGTGGCGGTGGCGCTAGTCCGAAAGCGAAGGGAAAAGCTACTGCCGACGGCCAAACTGCTTATGCCACCAACCGGATTTCCGCCCAATAGGGCCAGATCGTCGCCCGGTATAAACGTTTGTCCGGCGGGTAAATAAGCCGCTACACTTAAACCTGTGGCCAATAAGCCGCCCTGATTGGTGAGGGTTATTGTGTAAGAAATAATGTCGCCAACGCGGGGAGTACGATTCCCCACAACCATACGGATACTGACATCAGCCTTGGCCGGGTCGGGTGTGGGCTGATTACTGCTAACGGCAGGCAACGGAACCTGATTGGGATTTGGCGAAATAAACACAGCCGTGCCGCTCAGACGGGTCCGGAAATCGAGTTGAGCCATGTCGTCCTGCCCATCGCCGGTCCCCGAATTTGGCTGACTATCAGGATCGGGAGTTGTTGCCTGTGAAATTTCGGCCGCATTCTGGTAAGTACCCAAAGCGGTCGGCTGTGCTACGAAACTGAGTATCTGGGTAGTTCCCGGATTGAGATCAATGGCCGCGCTGGTTAACACTGACCCTGAAGCCGAGAGGCCGGACGATGAAATAAATGACAGATTACCGGGCAGGCGATTTCGAACAACGATGCCCTTCGCCTGCGTTGGGCCGTCGTTGCGAATAAACAGACTAACGATTACCGGTGTATTTAAATTGGGGGTTCGCTGATTGATACCCATTGCCAGACTTACATCGGCCTGGTTTGTAATCTGAAACAGATTCGATGGAACAGCCGGTACGGCTGGCGACGTAGCAACTACCCGAATCTGGAAATGACCACTTTGCAGCGCACCGGGTAACGTTACCTGTATCGGGCTGGAAGCCCCGCTGCCCAGAAGGCTTTTGTACTGTCCCAGCGAATCGAGCAGTTGTACCTGCCATTGATTACCTCCATTAAAGGTGCCAAGTGTAGCAAACGACACAGACAATGCAGCGCCGGGTGATACGTAAGCAGCCAGATTACCCGTTACGGCAAATTGTGTAGGTGTAATGGGTTGCGCGTTCTGAAAAAACGCATTGTCCATACTGTTGTTCCAGTTGCGGGCAAAGCGCGACAGCCCCATATTTACCGGAATGGAATTTGGATTCAGGTAATATTGTGGATGGGGCGATGGGCGGGATATATTGCGAAAGTGTACATTGACATCGCCCGCAGCTCGGTTCCAGATTGTATCGTTCAAGGGCCCCCGAAATACGTTAAGACCGGCCATAGCAATAACACTCTCCTGTTGAGTTACGACAGCGGGCGTTGTCTTTGTACCATTAAACGACGCGCGAGCTACTACCCAGGAAATATTTCGACCGCCAAAATCCTGCCGGGACTTCTCAATAACAGCCTGAAGCCGGGTAGCGTATTGTGGGATATCTCCGCTAGCCACGTCACCCTCGGCTTCACCCTGATGCCAAAGTATAGCCCGGACGCCCATTACAGACCCATAATACTGCAATGCATTTTTCAGGTTGGTATAAGGCTGAAGATTGGGCCAGTCTCCCCCCGTACAATATTACGCATTACAGGCAGGGAGACCACTGGCTGTTTTCTGCCAGTTATCGATGGTTGAACCATCCCAACCGGCCACAAAGAAAGCGACTGGCACATTGTACCGATTAACGATATAGTCGCCCAACTCGCCCCACCCCCACGAACTTTCTGCCATTGGAAATACGCGTCTGGCGGCTGTCAGCGCTTTAAATCTTGGCACCGGCGACGGGTCACCGGAAGAGGTTAGCGGTTGCCCGTTAGAAGGATAGTAGTGGTTGATGGAGTCGATAGCGTTGACACGGTCGGTATTTGTACCGAGATCATTATCGCCGATACCCAGCCCGCGCGAATTCGATTGGCCAGCAGTAATAAATACTTCACCAATGCCAACCGGCTGCACGCTGGCTTGCTCAACAATCACGCTCCCCACAATGGTACGCACGGTGAGCACATACCAGCCCCCAGCGCCTGTCACGTAGCCTAGAAAAAGATTGTTGGCTGGGTTGGTTTGCACTGTTTGCCAGGCGGTGGCAACACCCTGACCAGCCACAACGGGCGTTAGTTGAGCCTCTACCCTATCTATAGCACCCGTAAAGCGCCCTGACAGATAAATTCGGCCGTTACCGTTAGCCCCACGCTGCACCACAAGACGCGACATCGGGTGCGAAATTCGAAGCTGTGCAACAGCAACAAGTGGCCAACCAAAAAGCAGGATGGCCCATTTAGTAAACCTAAACATCAGCGGTGGGTACTGTACACCACGAAAGTACGAGAAAGTTTGTTTGTATTGGTATATCTAAAATCCAGAAACCCACATGGTTGTGTTCTAACTGAAATTTGCCGTTGTTGGTATTTGAACAAAGAGCGACACCTTCCTCGTAAAATACTCCTTTGTGAGGCTGGATTAATAGGTAAACAACGCCACTAACGTAGTACAGACTTGCCGACACACTGAATCATCTAAATGACCAAGCCGTTTGGCTAATCGGACTTTGTCGATGCTTCGAGCCTGATCCAGCACAATTTGCCCGTCATGCCCGTCAAATTGACAATTAACCCGTGTCGGGTAGGGTTTGCGGGTACTTGTTAGTGGAGCAACAATAACCGTATTGAGGAAACGATTAGCTGAGTCAGGAGAGATAATAAGACACGGGCGGGTTTTAGCCATTTCACTACCGCGAGTAGGGTCCAGCGCAACTAGCCAAACCTCAAAACGGGAAACTACCATTGCCACTCCGTTTGATCAAATTCATTGGAAATACCATTGAAAAGGTCATTATCTGCGGTATACCCTGCGGCAGTGGCTTTAGCAAAGGATTCGTCCCAACCGTCTCGCGGATGCTGTTTGGCGGCTCGAAGAACAATAGCCCCGTCAACTATTTCCAGATCAATTCCGTTTTCGATTCCGACTTGCTGAAGCATCGGACGGGGTAGAATTACGCCCTGTG
>JANXVQ010000033.1 GCA_025351545.1 Spirosoma sp. | reverse complement strand
CCGAAAGCGTCGGGGCTGGTATCGGTTTCCCGATAGGCTCCCGTATCGCAGTACACCCGAATTTTGTCCCGGAATTTTCCGCCCAGCAATTGATAAACGGGCATGCCGAGTGCTTTCCCAACTAAATCCCAAAGGGCTGCTTCAACCGCCGACAGTACCGCAATGTACATGCCCGCCTGAGCACCCTCAAAAAAGCCGGCTTTCCGAATATCTTCAAATAAACGATTGACGTTGAGCGGGCTTTTGCCTTTGATCCGTTCGCCCATCATCTTCACTAAGTGATAGGTTCCGGGCGTAGCATCCACTCCTTCGCCACATCCCCAGATTCCCTGATTGGTGTGTACTTTAACAAACAGGCTGTGCCCATTGCGAATAAAGCCACATTTGATGTCGGTAATTTTTAGGTCGGATGGGGCAGAGGAAAGCGGAGCGCGATCGACGGCCGTTTCCAACCCTTCCCCAAAACTAGATAATGCGCTGGCACTGAATACGCTGGCTAAGGCGCTTTTGGTTAAAAAAGAACGGCGAGATGTTGTCATGAGAGGTTGAAATGGTTTAGATACACCGGATTTTAGCCGATGTAATTGACTAGATTCTTTGATTTGTGCCGACACCACACCTACTACTTACCAGGTGCGGGTTTTCAGATAGTCCTGAATTTGCTCTCTTGGGACAGGTAATTTATCAGCATGGGAATTTAGCCACTGCGAGAAGTCTTTTTCAATATCATCCGACCAGCGTGAGTCGATCTGTCCCGGTGTGTATTTCTGCTCCCGCAACCGCAGATGCCCGAACATGTCCCGCAAGCGAATAATCTCCGACGTTTTCACGACTTTCTCGGCCAGATGGGGCGGAATAAACGCGACACCTCCATCACGACCCAGCACTACGTCGCCCGGCATAACCATCACTTTACCAATGCGTGTCGGGCGGTTAATCCCAACCAATGTGGTATTCAAGTTACCTTCTGGGTTATGGTGCGAGGGGTGATAACTTCTAAAATAGGATGTAAAACCACCAATTTCTTTCAATCCGGCAACATCACGAACCGCGCCTTCGTAGACAATACCGTTGCCCGTTTTGGCATAGATGGAATTACCAAGGTTATCGCCAATGGTCGGGCCATCTTCGTGCATGCCATATTGGTCAACCACATACACGTCACCCTTTACGAGCATGTCAATTGGCCAGGCGTTCTGCGACTTTACCCGGCCATCTTTCGTATGTCCTTTGTCATCCGTAACCCGGTGTACATCCGGCCGGCCGGGCATAAATGTAGCCGTCAATGCCCGACCAACCAGCACACTATCCGGGTTGATGGTTTGCCAGTCGCCGGTGAATTGGTAGCGATAATTTTCGCCTTTCATAACGGCCCAGGCTTCTTCCTGGGTAACTAATTTCATGCGTTTCAGGATGGCATCCGGCACTTTTGGTCGTCCATCGGGAAATCGTTCGCCTTTCCAGTCGGGCGTCAGGAAGATCAATTCTTCTTTAGAAATCTGCTGAGCAAACGACATTGTTGCCCAGCCGGTCATCAACAACACAGCCACCACTATACGTATCCGTTTCATAGGTAACAACAGGAAATTAAAGGATTTAGGATTTGGCTGAAATAAGGATTATAACGGATGCTTCTACCCTTCCGTCCAATCCTTATTCATAAAGAAGTCTGCTATGTGTCAACCAATTCGCTATGTGGATAAGTAAAGGTTAGCCGACATATTGTTTATGTTGTGGATGTTTTCCCTTGTATCCGCAAATCAACATTCTCAATGCAAAAAAACACGGCCCTTTACGTTTCAATTACTCTCCTCTTTTCCTTCTTTTTCGGGCAACTACATGCCCAAACGTTACGTCCACCTGCCTACCCGCTCATTACGCACGATCCCTATTTCAGCGTCTGGAGCACGACGGATAAACTAACCGATTCGCCCACGCGCCACTGGACCGGCAAGGCTCAATCTCTGGAAGGCATTGTTCGGGTGGATGGGCAAGCCTATCAGTTTCTGGGCGCCATACCAACTACATACGAAGCCATTTTGCCAACGGCAGAACTGAAGCCGTACACCGCCCAATACACAATGACAAAACCAGATGCGGGTTGGGAGAAAACAGACTTCAATGCTGGCACGTGGAAGTCGGGGCCGGGGCCATTTG
>JANXVQ010000991.1 GCA_025351545.1 Spirosoma sp. | reverse complement strand
GCGAAAGGCAGCACTGCCGCCAGCATGTTGCCGCAGTTCTGTCCCGCCGAGACCCGCCCTTTACCTACCATTACTTGCAAAAACAGATAGTCCAGATCAATAGCGGTACGAGTTGAGCGGCTCACCACGGCGACTTTACTGGTCAGCGAGGTAGCCCCGCCGAGCCCGTCGATCTGACGCGGATCACCGGGGCCGATGCCTTCCATCGCGCCCAGAATCAACTGGTCACGTTCGGCGGGATCGGTCGGCAGGTCGGAGGCCCGGAAGAACAGGCCCTTCGACGAGCCGCCCCGAAACTGCATAAACGGTATGGCACGTTGTGGCATCAGTGCGGGGTAGTTTGCGGAATAAGATTCAGTAAGCTGGTGAGCGTGGCCGATGACATGACGGGGTCAATGTGCAGCCCATCCAGCATGTCGACCACGGCTTCGAGTTCGTGGCTCCGGCGCAGCGCATGGGTTTTGCTGCCTTCCAGAAACCGGTCGATCAAGTCGTCGTTGCCACCAATGACGGACCGAATCTGCTCCCGGATGTAGGGCTCCAGCCCCAATGACCGCCCGGCGGCAACCGCTTCACCAATCACGGCAGCCACCCCTTTGTACACAATCGAACGCAGCAGTTTCCGGGTGGCTGCTTCACCCATCGCGTCGGTCAGCACGACGATGTCGAGGGCCAGCGGACGGAGCATTTCCGCAAACAGAGCCGCGCCCGGCCCCGATAGCAGAAACGGCGTCAGGATGCCTTTGGGTGGCACCGGTGCCATAATGGCAACGTCGACGGCCAGCGCACCCGACGGTTGTACGATAGCCGCTACGGCTCGTTTGGTAGCGGGCGAGGCCGTATTGAGCTCGGCGTACAACTGCCCCGGTTGTAACACCGCTACCACCTCAGCCGCCACCGTTTCCGACATCGCCGACACGTTGACACTTAGGACAATATCGGCCCCCTGCGCGGCTTCGGCATTGCTGCTGGCCAGCTTAACTGCCGGTTCCAAGACATACCTCGGCAGGGGATCGTATCCCGATACGGTTACGCCCCGCTTGACCAAATCATTAGCGAACCGACTCCCCGCTTCGCCAAGCCCCAGAATTGCGATCTTTAGCTTATTCCCACCCATAAATCTGGATCGAGGTTTTACCCTGGCGGAGTTGCTGGCGAACGGATCCTTCGCGGGCTTCCCGGGCGGTGGCTTTTTCAATGACTTCGGCTAGGCGGTCTTTCGGCACCACCACCACCCCATCGCGGTCGCCGACGATGATGTCGCCGGGGTGGATGAGGATACCGCCAATGACAATGGGTTCGTTCAGGATACCGCCCTCCAGGCGCGATGTACCCCGGATGCACAGACCTCGGCTAAATACCGGAAAGCCCATCGCTTCGATGTCGTCGGCGTCGCGGACGCAGGCGTCGATGACCAGCCCGGCAATGCCCTTTGTTTTAGCGCCCAGACTCATCAAATCACCCCAGTAACCGGCTTCGTAGTAGTCGGAGCAGTGAACCACCAGTACGTCACCGGCTTTAGCATTGGCGTAGGCGCGGTGGATGATTTTGTTGTCGCGGGGCATGGTCTGCACCGGGTAGGCCGGACCGCAAATTTTCATGCCTGGCGCGATGGGCTTGATGGCCGCAGGTAGATTACCGATTTTGCCCAGCGCTTCGTGGAGTGTGGCAGCAGAGAATTTAGCAAGTTGTTGATACATGTCGATTAGAAAATTGAAGCCGTAACGCGGGGAACCATACGTTGGTGGGCTTCGGCAAACTGAATCTGCTTCTGGCCTGAAATCCGCCGGGCGTGGTTGGCACGTCGGGACGCCAGTTCGTTGTAATAGTCGCGCAGGTACGTCTGGGCCCCCATGCAGGCCATGGCCGCCCGCTTCTTGTCGATTACCGAACTAATGTCGATGAATGTATCGGGCACGAAGCCGCAGAGTTCAGGCTGGTGTGGTTCGAAGGAGTACCAGACGGGCGGGTCGATATTTTTGAAGGCACTCGGCACCCCCGCCCCCGACGACAGCAGCCGCGCCCGCTGCACGGCCTGAAACGCCAGTGGGTGGTCAGGATTGAAGGGGTCTTTTTCGGAGTGAGTTAGAATCACCGTCGGCTCGAAATCACCGATCAGGTTGGTGAGTTGCTCAACCCGCTGGTCAGTTAAGAGCATCGGGTAGTCACCCCAATCCAGAAACTGAATGGGTATACCAAGAATGTCGGCCGCTTGTTGTGCCTGCTCGTGCCGAATCACTTTGACGCTCTCAACGCTACGGCTGGGGTCTTCTTTCCAGAGTTCACCCGACTCGCCCCGTTCGCCGTAGGACAGCGCGACAACGAGCGTTTGGGCCCCTTCTTCCAGGGATTTGGCGATGGTGCCAGCCGCCCGCCAGACAAAGTCGCCGGAGTGTGCACCGATAACCAAGAGTTTCTTTTTCATTTTAATGAGTGAATGATACAATGTGTAAATAAAAAGGCCTGTCAGGCTATTCAATCATTCACTCATTAAAAATTGGCATGGGCGTACCGCGCGTATGAAAACTGGCAATGGTGGGCATTCCCCAGGCTTGTCCTTTTTTGCGTTCCTCCATCGTCCAGAAAATGGTTTTGTAATCCGGATCCATAATGAGTCGGGCGGTCGTGTTCGCAATCTCGACGCGGTTGCCGCCGGGTTCGTAGACGTACAGAAAAAACGTTTGCTGGATGGTGTGCTTATGGGGCCCTGTCTCGATCTGGATGCCGTTTTCCAGGCAGATGTCTGCCGCAATCAAGACTTCTTCCCGGCTGTTAACCGCGTACGTTACATGGTGGAACCGCCCCTGAAAACCCAGGTAATCGACCGTAACGGCTAAATCGTACGACTTTGAGTTGACCATAAACCAAACAGCCTTAGGATTCATATCATCGAGGTTATCGACAATGCTTTCGGTTAAAATTCCCCCCAGCGTTGGCAATTGAAAGTCCCGGAAGGCCCGTACATCGCTGGCAAACAGGTTGAGGTGGTCAATGCGCCGAACATTGATGCCCCGCCCCGGAAACCGGCTGGCCGTGTTTTTTAGCGCCGACTGGTCATGGGGACCGCACCGATACTTCTCGGTCTCGAAATAAATCTCGGTCAGATGCCCATCGGGTGAACGAAACGCATAGGCCGGGCCATGACCCAGGTCCCCTTCATTCCAGCCAATGCCTAGCCCGGTCGCTTCGATGGCAGCAACCCGGCGCGCCAGAGCCTGTGGGCTGCGGGCGCGCCAAGCAAAGTGGCGCATACCTGGCTGCGGACTGGCCGTTAATTTCAGCGTGTGGTGCTCATAGTCATCATAGGCCCGTAGATAGACGGAGTCGCCCACTGCGGCCGAAATCGACATGCCCATGATGTCAGTAAAAAAACGGGTACTCTCGTCGAGTCTGGGGGTGAGCATCTCAACGTGGCCCAGATGCGCCAGGTCCCAGATAGTGTCGCGGATTGGTTGGTTCATGACGGATCAGTTACGTTGATAAGTAAGGTGATGATGCCCGCCAGCAGGGCGGGCAGGGCAAAGGCAATAAAACTAGCCGACAGGCTCCAGCCCAGCCCGATCAGCAGTCCCCCGCCGATCGGTCCAACAACGGCTCCGATACGCCCGGCTCCGATGGCCCAACCAACGCCCGTAGCCCGCATGCGGGTGGGGTACAGGCTGGCTGCCAGGGCGTACATACCGACAAAACCGCCCTGGATGCCAAAGCCAATCAACCCAAACAGGATCAGCAGGCCCAGGGAGCCACTGACAAAACCGAACACGACCATTAGCCCGGTGGTCAGGATCAGAAAGCCGCAGATGACGCGCTGCAAGCCCAGTCGGGCCGACAGATAACCCTGCGTCAGGATACCGAAAAATGCGCCCAGGTTGAACACCGTTCCGGCGTAGATCGCCAGATTCAGGACCATACCCGTACTGGCCGCCAGTTTGGGTATCCACATGGTCAGGAAATAGAGCGTAGTGAACGCCAGAAACAGGCATGCCCAGAGCAAGCCCGTAG
>JANXVQ010000990.1 GCA_025351545.1 Spirosoma sp. | reverse complement strand
ATGACTCCACAGCCCGGCGATATTGTGCTGGAGGGCAAGCGTGGTTTAGACGCTTTCGCCAGCACAAATCTCGATTTTATTCTCCGAAGTAAAGGCATTGAAACCATTGCACTGGGTGGATTTTTGACCAACTGCTGCGTGGAATCTACAATGCGGTCGGGCTACGAAAAAGGATTTGAGGTAATTACCCTCACCGACTGTACAGCCACACTTAGTGAGGAAGAACAAGCTTTTGCGTGCGCTAAAAACTTCCCGATGTTTTCAAAACCTATGACCCATAACCAGTTTTTAGACGAACTGACAGGTGAAGGTGTTCAGAAAGTAGAAACACGTGGCTATTCGGCCTGAATCGCGTGTCAACTTTATTAATATATTGATAAAACCGGTCTGCTCCGATAAGCGAACCGGTTTTGTTTTATCATTTATTCCTGCCGGTCGTTATTTACTTTTGCAGTGAACATTGCCAACGAATGTTTCCAACCTATGCTCAAAAAAATTGCTCTTATCATTGTAGGGATTCTGATTGCTTTAGTTGTCTGGCAGTGGGAGTTAGTTAGTTATGGCTGGATGCAGGCACGGGGGCAGCTACGAATTTTGTGGAATACCAAACCCGTAGCCAACGTATTGGCCGATCCTGTTTTCCCTGACTCGTTAAAACAAAAAATAGAACTAATCCGAGAAATCAAGCGTTTCGCCATAGATTCACTTGGTTTGGATAAATCGGGAAGTTACGAATCGTTTTACGACCAGCAGGGAAATCCAATTTTGTGGGTTGTTACGGCAGCAGAACCGTATCAACTTGTTGCCAGACAGTGGAATTTCCCAATAATCGGCACGTTTTCATATAAAGGTTTTTTCGAAAAAGACCGGGCCGATTCAACTGTACTGGACTTGAAACGGGAAGGTCTGGATACGCGTATCGGGGAAGTATCGGCCTGGTCGACATTAGGATTTTTAAATGACCCGATTTTATCCAGCTTCCTGGACAGGCCCGCAGGAAGCCTTGCCGAATTGATTATTCATGAACTGACGCATGGCACCTTGTTTGTAAAAAACAATTTGGAATACAACGAAAACTTAGCTGACTTTGTAGGCGAATATGGTGCATTACGCTTTCTGGCATACAAGTACGGCAGGACATCGGAAGCCTACCAGAACTATCTTTCCACAAAAGCGTTTTATGAACACTACGATGAACACATTTTGAGGGGGACCCGAACGCTCGATAGTTTATACAGAACGTTTAAACCCATCACGCCAATTGTAGTCAAAGATTCATTGAAGTGGAAAACCATTCGGCAGATTGTCGTATCGTCGGATACGGTAAGCGATCAACGGAGGGCATTACCGGTACGTTCAATAAAAAAGCGACAACCCGGCAAACTAAACCTACCTAATAATGCGTACTTTATTGGGTATCTTACCTATCGAAAACAGCAGAATCGGTTTCGACAGGAATTTGAAAGTCGGTTTGGGAGAAATTTCAAACGGTATTTAACTTACCTAAAACAAACCTATCCATCGTTCTAAACGAAGCCCGGCAGGCGGGCGGCTGTTCGTATGAAGAAGTTATTCATTAGCATCGTTATCCTATCTATTCTGAGCACGGGCTTTGTGGCGCTGAATGCCTATCGGCGTGTCTTAAACACCAGTTTCGGGCCGGGTGAACACCTCGAATACCGTGTACACTATGGTTTCCTGAACGCAGCCGAAGCCATTGTGGATGTGAGCCCTACACTTTATAAAGTGAATGAGCGGCCCTGCTATCGTGTCAATGTAGATGCCCGGACTACCGGGGCGTTCGATCTGGTTACGCGCATTCGCGATACGTGGCGTTCCTATATTGATACGTCGGCTATTTTACCGCAGAAATTCTACACAAACCTTCAGGAAAACAACTACCGTAAGGAGGAAAATATCACCTTTAATCACGAAGAAAATACAGTAAAAGCCGAAGAGCGGACAGAGAAGGATACATTTAAAGTGCCCGATAATGTACACGACCTCATCAGTGGCTATTATTTTTTACGAACGATTGATTTTAGTAAACTAAGCAGTGGACAGGTGATTGAAGTACCCGCATTTTACGACAATACTATCTATAATATGAAGGTTCGTTATCGGGGTAGAGACGTGGTAAAAACGAAACAGGGCAAGATCAATGTTATTAAGTTGAACCCCGTTTTACCGCAGAACAAATTAATTAAAGACGAAGAATCTATCCGGATTTTCGTTTCCGACGATGCCAACAAAGTCCCGGTTAAGGTTGAAGTCGACTTTTTTGTCGGCTCAATGGTAATGGATCTCAAACGCGATGGCGGATTAAAACAACCGCTAAAGTATTATTGAGCAGCCCGTATTCCTATTGCTTTTAGCAGACTTCTGAGTTTATTTTCCATCGGATTCAGGTGGTTCCAGCGCATTTCCCAGAATGGCTCTTCGGTTGCCCCAAAACTTTGGTAAAAATGCCGAATAGACAGTTTCTCGGGGCTTTCAAAGTCAAACAGCAGCGGTTTGCCTTTGTAGCAATGCCCGGCGTATTCCTGAATTATCCGGTCAATCAGCAACGTTCGTGCATTTCCCCGACGACCAACTTCGGAGGCTGCATTGAAGAGATAAATAATTCTATTTCCCTCGCGCACAAACAATGCGCCTGCTTCAATTTGCCCATCGAGAATAGCATAGCGCAGTGTTACCAAACCACGCTGGCTCAATTCGGCCACCAAATTTTTGAAGATTACAATAACCCATTCGGCCACACCACCGTCAATCATATCGGCGTGATTTTCACGAAACAAAGTCAGTAACGTTTTTACTTCGGTTGATTCTCCTACCGTCCACTTGTCGGTTATATCGAATTTGCGACGGGCCTGGCGGAGATTTTTCTTGCGATCCTGCGTGTAATTCTGGCAGATGGTTTCGTAGTCGGCAGATAAATCCAGAATGTGTGTTGTGATGGGCCGAATTGTAGCAAGTGACTGTAATTCATCGGGTTGCTGACGCGTACTAACGGTTGAGCCGTAGCGAAATTTTTGCTGCATAGCTCGAAAAAATGGCTTTACATCAATCATTTCATCCCGCCTAAAAACACCAAGAAACTGGCAGAAG
>JANXVQ010000980.1 GCA_025351545.1 Spirosoma sp. | reverse complement strand
CGGGTTGGGGCATTTTAGACGCTGGTAAGAATCCAGTCAATGATTGCCATGAAATGGTGCAGGATGCCAAGGGACGAATCATTCTGTTGACGAACGAGACAAAAAATAATATTCTTGTTTACGACAAATCGGGAAAATTGCTCGAAAGTTGGGGTCATAGTTATCCCGGTGGTCATGGCTTAACGCTTGGCGGAGAGAGTAATGACCAGTATTTGCTTATTTGCGATACCGACCGCCATCAGGTTATAAAAACCGATCTGAAAGGCCGCGAATTAATGAAGCTGGAATACCCGAAAGAAACCGGAAAATATGATTACCCAGCCCAGTATAAACCCACCGAAACGGCGATTAATCCTGCCAATGGCGATATTTATGTAGTAGATGGCTACGGCCTGAATTACGTAATGCAGTACGACAAAACAGGAAAACTCATTCGTTACTGGGGCGGCAAAGGAGAGACAAATGATATGTTCGATTGTTGTCATGGTATTGTTGTCGATCGCCGCGTGGCGGCTAATCCAACATTACTTATCACCGACCGTCGGCATAACGCGCTGAAACGATTTACGCTCGATGGGAAATATGTATCCACCATTGCACTGCCTGGCTCGTACATTTGCCGCCCCGTTATTCATGGCGACAACATTTATGGAGCTGTGTTTCGTAGTACATCCGACGCATATCCAGACTCTGGCTACATCACTATTTTAGATAAAAACGATCGGGTTATTTCAACACCCGGTGGCTCAGAACCTACCTATCTGGATGGAAAACTGGCCGAGCAGCGTAAAGACCGTACCAGTTCAGCCTTTCTGCATCCGCACGATGTGTTAGTCGATGAAGACGATAGTATTTACGTTGCTCAATGGGCTTCAAAAAAGACATATCCTATTAAGTTAGAACGAGTTGCCTGATCGTACGACCTACCTATGCATGAGTTGATTTTATTACAGGCGAATTCGTCATCCGGGCCTGATTGGGTGTTGTTCTTGGGCCATTTTCACCCACTTATTGTCCACCTGCCCATCGGCTTTCTGCTGATCGCTGGCCTGCTCGAAATTGACCGGCTGACTCGCCGTAATTCCGTTAGCCCGCATACCATCACCCTGATTTTGTTCTGGTCGGCTGTTAGTGCGACAATGGCCTGTGTGTTTGGTTACATGTTGTCGTTGGGTGGAGGCTACGAGGTCGAAACCCTAAACGACCATATGTGGCAAGGCATCGGCGTGGCCGTATTTGCGTGGATTGCCTGGTCGGTGAAGTCAGAGAATTTAGGTCGTATTGTACCCTTTGCACAGTTGCTATACTTGCCTACTCTGGGCGTGTCGTTGTTGCTATTGCTCGCTGCCGGGCATCAGGGCGGCAATCTGACACATGGGTCCGATTACCTGACACAATACATGCCCGCATCAATTCGGACGTTGGCAGGCGTGCCACCTAAACAGAAAGCAGTGAAATTTGAGCCAATTACTGAGGTAAATCAGGCGATGGTTTATCAACAGATTGTGAATCCAATCCTGCACAGCCGTTGTGTACAGTGTCACAATGCTGAAAAATCGAAGGCAGGTTTGCGTCTCGATACGCCCGAAATGATTAAGAAAGGTTCAGAAGATGGGCCGGTGTTTGTATCCGGGAAAAGTAAGAACAGCGACTTGATAAAAGTTTGTCTTCTGCCCGAAGAAGATGATCATCATATGCCGCCCAGGGGCAAAACGCAGTTAAAAGAAAGCGACATTGCTCTGTTGAGCTGGTGGATTAATCAGGGTGCTCCCTTCAACAAAAAGGTAGCTGATCTTAGCGTGACCGACGCTATTCGCCCTATGCTGGCTTCTTTAGGAAATAGTGGATCTGTTAATGCAGATGGGGGAAAGGCAGCGGCAGCGAATGGGTTGCCCGCTCCCGAATCACCAGTTCTGACCATGAAGGTTCCGGCCGCCGACCCAAAAATTATTGATGAATTGAAAAAGAGCGGCTTACTCGTATTGCCCTTGTCGAAAGAACAAAATCAACTGGAAATCAGCGCCGTTAACGCCCTAACATTTAACGATACGCAAGCGGCTACGTTGCTTGAATTAAGTACTCAAATCGTTTGGTTAAAGCTGGGTAATACGCAGATTTCTGACGCGACGATGATACAAATAGCTAAACTTAAAAACCTGCAAAAGTTGCATCTGGAGGAAACAAAAATAACCGATGCTGGCCTGAAGCAATTAAAAGCCTTGGCACATTTAGAATACCTGAACCTCTACGGAACGGCCGTTACGGACGTTGGTTTAACTGAATTAACAGGAATGAAAAACCTGAAAACCGTTTATCTGTGGCAAACCAAAGTAACGGAATCAGGTATTGAAAATCTGAAAAAAGCCATGCCCGGGCTTGAGGTTATTGGTGGAATTAGCGAACAGACTATTGCCGAATTAGCTAAAGTTGCATCGGCTGAATCCAAGGCAGGTGAGCCGAAGAAAAAGTAGGCAATAAATCCCTCTCAACTACGTAATTTACTGAGAAAAGTTATATTTATGAGTGGTTTAGTTTTAAAACAGAACTGAACCCTCTTGCAATTTTGTTCTCCAAGGCAGGATTGCTACTTACTGGCTCAACCGCATAAGTAGCAATCCTGCCTGGTTAATGTTACCCATTGCCAAAATAGATTGATAACCAGATAAGATAGTACAATTTTTACGTAGGTTACCCGGTTATTTTTGTAGAATAATTTCACAATCAATTAGTTCGTTAGTATGACCAATTGGTCTGACATACGATTTCGATACGTTCTTCTTAGCGCAACGACGGCGCTATTTGGTGCCTCCATCTGGTTAACAGCCTGTCATAGCTCGGTTGAGAAACCGGCTGATATTGTTGTGGCCGAAGCCAGTCTGCCCGAAAAAATTGATTATAATTTACACGTTAAGCCTATTCTGTCGGATCGCTGCTTCGCGTGTCATGGACCAGACAAAGCCAAGCAACAAGCTGGTTTACGGTTAGATACACCCGAAGGCGCCTATGAAGCACTAACAAAAAGCGGTCACACGGCTATTGTGCCGGGTAACATAGCTAAAAGTGAACTGGTTAGCCGAATCATAAGCACAGATCCAGAGGAAATGATGCCGACGCCAAAATCGAACCTTACCCTGACATCGGAAGAAAAAGCGACGCTTATTCGCTGGGTTGAGCAAGGGGCGGAGTATAAACAACACTGGTCGCTTATCGTGCCGACCATGCCTGAAATTCCGAAGGTAAACGATGAAAAGTGGATCAAAAATGATATTGACCGTTTCATTCTGGCAAAACAGGACGCCAAAAAATTAGGGCACGCACCCGAAGCCGATAAAACGACCTTACTCCGGCGCGTTAGTCTCGACCTGACGGGCTTACCGCCCACGCCCGCCGAAGTGGATGCATTTCTGGCCGACCAGTCGCCTAAGGCATATGAAAAAGTTGTGAACAGGTTGCTCAACAGCCCGCATTATGGCGAACGACAAGCGGTCGAATGGCTTGACGTAGCTCGCTATGCCGACACAGATGGCTATCAGGACGATGGGTTACGAACCATGTGGCCTTATCGCGATTGGGTCATCCGGGCGTATAACCGGAATCTATCATTCGACCGGTTCATTACCTGGCAGTTAGCGGGTGATTTATTGCCGAAGCCCAACCGGGATCAATTTATTGCCACCGCTTTCAACCGAAATCACCAGCAAAGCCAGGAAGGCGGTATTGTGGACGAAGAATACCGCACCGAATATGTTGCCGACCGAACCAACACGTTTGGAAAGGCTATGCTGGGTTTAACGGTAGAGTGTGCCCGTTGTCATGATCACAAATACGATCCGATCAGCCAAAAGGATTACTATTCACTGTTTGCGTTTTTCAATAGCAATAACGAACGAGGTCAGATTCCGTACAATGGCGAAGCTGCGCCCACCATTACACTAACGAAGCCTGAAACGGAGGAAAAACTGAAATTTATTCGAGAACAACTTACTCCAATCCAGCAGCAACTTAACACGAATCGTTCTGATTATCAGCATCGTTTTGGGCAATGGCTGGCCCAAACTCGTTCGGTCTCATCGGTCGACTCTGGCCTGTTAGCACACTATACATTTGACGAAGCCGACCGGATCAATATCAGCGCGTTTGTAAAGGCCGAAAGCGAAAAACGGAAACTTGAGGACGCGAAGCGTAAGAAAGAATCCGAAACGAAAAAGGCTGACAGCAAGAAGCCGGAGAAGAAAGAAGCACCCAAGCGTAAAACGAAGGAAGACCTTTGGAAAGATCCGCGCAATGCCTTTGCCAATGCCGTGAACGATACGCTTCCCGCCCGTTTAGGGGGCGACCCCGACAAAGTCCCGTATTCTGTGCCGGGTCGTTTCGGAAAGGCCCGCTTTTTGGCGGGTGATAGTTTTATCGAGTTACCCGGAAGTTTCGGTGCTTTTGAGCAAAACGAGCCCTTCACCGTTAGTAGCTGGTTTAATCTGGCAAAGCCCAATATGGCTCTTACACTAATGGGGCGAACCACGGGTCCTATGGATGGGCAACGCGGCTATCAACTTGATTTACTGAGCGATGGGCGACTGAAACTGGCCTTCAATCATGTTTGGCCAGCCAATGCCATTGACATTGAATCAGTGGATAAAGTCCCGGTTCATCAGTGGTTTCAAGTAGCCTTTGCTTATGACGGAATGGGGCAGGCAAAAGGCATCACGCTGTATTTGAACGGCAAGCCCATCCGCACGAAAGTTGTTACCGATCACTTATTACATAGTATGGTTTACGGCAAAAATCGAAGTCACTGGGTTCAACACGCGTTTTATGTGGGCCGGATGCATGACTACTTCTACAAAGATTTTGCTGTCGATGAACTTCGCATTTATAATCGTTGTCTGACTCCACTGGAAATGCCAAAATTGGCCGGTCAGCCTGATGCGCTCATGGCTGCTCTTCATACGCCCGTTGCCAGCCGGACACCAGCACAGCGAGCGGGCTTGTACAGCTACTATGTTAAAACGCAAGATCCCGTTTATCGGGGGGCTTATGCCAAAGTCATGAAATTGCGTGGTGAACAAATCAAACTCTATACCAATTCCGATCAAGTAATGGTCATGCAGGAACAGTCGGTGCCACGCGAAACGCATCTGCTGAAACGAGGGGCTTATGATGCCCCCGGCGAAGTGGTAATGCCCGCCGTTTTACACAGCCTGAATCCATTGTCAGAAACGATGCCCAAAAACCGGCTTGGGCTGGCAAAGTGGCTACTCGCTCCCGAAAATCCACTGTTTAGCCGGGTTATAGTGAATCGTATGTGGCAGCAGTATTTTGGACAGGGTCTTGCCAAAAATAGCGACGACTTTGGTAATCAGGGTGCCTTGCCAAGCCATCCTGAATTACTGGATTATCTGGCCATAAAATTCAGAGAAGCTGGCGGTCCGTCGCATGGCTGGAATACGAAGGCCATGCACAAGCTGATCGTTATGTCGGCCACATACCGGCAATCATCGACTATATCTGAGAAAGCGCGTGAAGCCGATTTTGATAATACCTTCCTGACGCGTGGCCCAAGTTACCGGATGTCGGCCGAGCAGGTGCGGGACAATGCTTTAGCTGCCAGTGGTTTGCTAACACAACGCATTGGTGGGCCGAGTGTGTTGCCCTATCAACCGGCTGGTATTTGGGAAGCTCTGGCCACACGAAATGCCGTAAAATACGTTCAGAATCATGGCGATAGTCTGTATCGTCGTTCGATGTACACGATTTGGAAACGGTCGTCGCCCGCGCCGATGATGCTTAATTTCGATGCCGCAGAACGGCATACCTGCATCGTGAAACGACAAAAAACCAGTACACCCCTTCAGGCTCTCGTTACACTCAATGACCCGCAGTTTGTCGAAGCTGCCAGAGTATTAGCGCAGTGCATAGTGCCGATGGTTCCGGCCAGTCGTGAAACGCAGACGATTACAGTACAACCGTTTAAGCGGCCCGATAGTGTGCCATCGACAGATGGTATTACCGCTATTTTCAAGGCCGTAATTAGCCGTTCGGCGCGTCCCGAAGAAATGCTGCTGATGAAACAACTTTATGCTGAAGAATTAGCTGATTTCAAAAAGAATCCAAAGCGAGCAATGGAGTTACTGTCAGTAGGAGAATATCCGGTTGACAAAAAACTTAAACCTGCCGAGTTAGCTGCCTGGACGGTGGTAGCCAGCACGATTATGAATTTTGATGAAGCGATAATTAAACGATAGTTGGTTATTACTGACTGATTATGAGTTGTTTATAACAACACAGATGGATATTCAAGATGAAATACATGACCAGCTTAGCCGCCGGACATTTCTGGGGCAAGCTAGTGCGGGCTTAGGTACGATTGCACTGGCGTCGTTACTGAATCCGACGAATTTATTTGC
>JANXVQ010000973.1 GCA_025351545.1 Spirosoma sp. | reverse complement strand
CGGCATTGAAATCAATGTAATTGGTTCGGGCGCGAGTAGTAAGGGTGTTTCCAGAACAGTGTCGGTAAGTAAGGTTTCAACCGTAAGCACCGTTGCGCCTGCCGATAATTCATCTAATTCGATTAATAAATTAGGCGTGCTGTTGGCGGTTACTGAGACCTGATTCTCCACAAGCCCTTCGACGGGTGATTGAGTTCTTTCGCCCCACGATTCACCTGCCACCCGAAAAAGTGTGTCGGTCTGGTATACGGTTTGGTAAAAATTCTTAACTGACATAACTGGTCCAATAGCCCCGGTTCATTTTGTCAAAAATAGGCAAAAAAGCCGCCCCCGCGTGTAAGGTGAGGGCGGCTACCTGATAATTATTGGGTACGATACGTATTAAGCGATCACGACTTGACGATGAATAATCGCTTCACGGTCGGGGCTTGTCGAAATAAAGTTGATCGGTAATCCCAGGGTGTCTTCCAGGAAATAGACATACGTTGCCAGTTCGGCGGGCACATCGGTAAACGAACGGATATCTGTCAGGTCCGTCTGCCATCCTTTAAACGACTTATAAATTGGCGTTACGTCCGTATCGCAAAGGTCATATGGCATTTGTTCGGTAATCGTGCCATCTGGAAGCTGGTAGTGCGTACATATCTGAATTTCATCGAAAATATTCAGTACGTCAACCTTCATCATGACCAACTGCGTTACGCCGTTAATCATGATAGCGTATTTCAGAGCGGGTAAATCCAGCCAGCCACACCGTCGGGGACGTCCGGTGGTGGCACCAAACTCACGACCTTCTGCGCGAATACGTTCGCCGGTTTCGTCGGAAAGTTCGGTAGGGAAAGGGCCGCTGCCAACGCGGGTGCAATAGGCTTTGAAAATGCCAAATACCTCACCAATCTTACCGGGAGCAACACCCAAACCTGTGCAAGCACCGGCGGCCATAGTGCTGGAGGAGGTTACAAACGGATACGAACCGAAATCAATATCGAGAAGTGAACCCTGGGCACCTTCGGCCAGAATCTTTTTCCCGTTGTTCATTGCCTCATTTACAGCGTATTCACTATCAGTTAGTTGAAACTGTTTCATGAACTCAACCGCGCCAAAAAATTCTGCTTCGGCCTGAGGTAGTACCGATGCGTAATCGTAGTTATTCTGTTCCAGAATGACTTTGTGAACAGCTACTAATTTGTCGTACTTAGTGCGAAAATTCGGCGATTCAATATCACCAACGCGCAACCCGAGACGGGCTACTTTATCCTGATAGGTAGGGCCAATGCCACGCAATGTTGATCCAATTTTCGATTCACCTTTCGCCTGTTCATAGGCTGCATCCAGGAGCCGGTGTGTTGGCAGGATAATGGACGCCTTGCGGGAAATTTGCAGGTTATCGGTGAGGGCGAGGTTGTATTTGGCCAGAGCATCAATTTCTTTTTTAAACACAATCGGGTCGAGCACTACGCCATTCCCAATGATGTTAAGAATATCGTTCCGAAAAATGCCGGACGGAATCTGATGCAGCACGTGCTTTATCCCGTTAAATTCGAGTGTGTGCCCAGCGTTGGGGCCACCCTGAAATCGGGCCACAACCTGATATTGCGGAGCCAGTACGTCCACAATCTTACCTTTCCCTTCATCGCCCCACTGGAGGCCTAATAAAACATCGATCATTATAAAAATGAGTTTGGATTGCGCTCAAGCAAGCGCTTCCGGTCATTGAAACGAAAAATAATTGCCGTTACTTTCCCAATCTGGGTTGTTGCCGCAATATAAAAGCTATCAAAACGAAAATGTTCAGACCAGATATCTGAACGAGGATTATAAAAACGTACTATTTCACTGGTGTCCCAATCTATTGAAGCCAAGTCACTTCCCTTGTTTCGATTACAGTTAAAACAAGCGCAGGCCAAATTGCTACTGTCGGTTGGACTGTTATGTTTAATGCCAATTATATGGTCTACTTCGCAAAATAAACCTGTTTTTAGCTCATCAATCAAACAATATTCACAGCAATAACTAGCTCGAAGGGCAACCTCACTACGCAGTTTGGCCGATATGTAGTTACCCTCTCGCGCCATCCTGACCAGCGCGGGCTTTGGCCATACGCATTAAGTGT
>JANXVQ010000972.1 GCA_025351545.1 Spirosoma sp. | reverse complement strand
GGCTACGAATTCTTCCTCCGTAAAGGTCAGATCAAGTTTGGTATCCATAGGCTAAGATATGGATACAATACGACAATTTGAATTGCACCCGTATATATGTAGTTTTCGATAACACTTATTGCCCCGTACACTGGTTGCGTATCGCCTTGGCAAATGTTAAATACGGACCAAAGCAATCCAGATTAGTAAGAATCAACGAAAAATTTTCGGTAACAATTAAGCCATTCATTCTTTCCGAAGAAATAAAGACCCTGTATGCCCTGTATAAAAGCGCTGTAGATTTTGACGCGCCCGATTCTGTCGAATTCTGGTTACTTAACGGAGCAAAATATAGTGTATTTGACACGTACGTAATCGAGATTCGGGATGATGACAAGTTGATTGCAGTCGGCATTTTCGATAACGGCGAACAAAGTATTGCCGGTATTATGAATTTTTACCATCCAGACTATCGCAAACAAAGTTTGGGGAAATACCTGATGATGCTAAAAATAAATTACGCTCAACTTCAGCAGAAAGAGTACTACTATCCTGGCTATCTGGTCAGTAATTACCCCAAATTCAATTATAAGCTATTCTCCTGTGAAGCCGCCACCGAAGTATTCAATGAGAATAGTGGTCAATGGCTTCCCTTTTCATGGGAAATAGTGAATGTGATTGCTTCCAATATGTTAGGCGAGCATTGATCCAGTTATTTTAATTACAGAACCATCGTTAGGGGATTCAATTATGGACATGCTACCTTTAACTGAACATTGATCTAAGCATGATCTAATTTAGTGAACTATAAAAAAAGGAAACAGTACGATTGCGCAGGCGGCCCTGGACGAATTCAAACAAATGGCTGCGGAGTTGGCAGATTGTCATGCGTTTACGGGCTTGCTGAAAAAGCACCCGGCTGTTTTGCAAAGAACATCGGTCATCGTAATTCTATACCTTCCGTCTTTTAGTTCAACCATCAGTGTGTGAGAAATTGAACCCGGAAACCGAACACGGACAATTTTGAGCTTCACCTAAAATATGCCATGCCCTGTTGACTCGCTAAGTTGCAGAACATATTTCGAGGAATTGTAGCTTTTGACAAACCATTTACGCCCCTTTTACTTAGGGCGTGTTGACTCACACCTTCAATAGGCTTAACGACTTGATAGACTACATTTTCCGAATCGGAAAGCGGCAGAACAGAGTTAAGTTTACCATTTTCCAATAAAGTTCTTTTGTGCCGGTGCTATGAGTAGCAAAGTAAATAGAGTAGGTATCCTATACTGGAATTTTTGACAAAGTAGGCAAAAACACTGCCATTACTTATTTCTGAATCAATCAATACGTATCTCTTCACTAAAATAGGTTACGATCGAACTGGCAGTACATGATTTACATGTGTGTTTGAATCTACGCTTTACACGTCATACATTTCTAACTAATGGAGACAGCTTTAATTAGCACTTTTTCTATGTCTATAAGTGAGGAGTGAAAATCTTGTTGTACCTAATGCTATACATAAAAGCAAATCAGCTAGTCAGCAACAAAGCTAACTAGCTGACTATCAACGTGACCCCGATTGGATTCGAACCAATGACCGCCTTCTTAGAAGGAAGATGCTCTATCCAGCTGAGCTACGGGACCAAAGTAAATAAGTTGTCTCTTAAGAAAAAGCACTTGACTTTCTTCCTCGAAGAAGTAATCTACTAACCTCATCCTCTCGAAACATATTCTTACTAAGCCGCAAAAGTACGCTGATTGCAACTGTTTTGCAAAAAACTAAAGTACCAATGTTCTTTCCAGCCAAATTATCAGGTGATCCAGATGGAAATGAGTCTCATAACATTTAGTAGTTTGGGGCGGTTATCTAAGGGTTACTATACTTAATCTTGCTGAAGCACACATGAGTAGTCAATCTGAAAATCTGAAAGTTATCTTTTTTGAGCCCTCATCTGAAACGAAAGGCGGTAATGTCATAGCCGATGGCTATTTTAGCTTTGTACCTACCTTTAGTGAAGGCGAGAGCATCAACATTACACTGGCCCGAAGAGAAATGACAAATGCAACTGTTCATAACCCCATCGGCCACAAAACGCACCGCGTTGTCAAAACAGATTGGGTTTTAATGATTGATGAACGATCTAAAAAGGCTCTGGCCACTCTTGTTGTATCGGTATCCAGGATTGACCAAATAGAACCAGTTGCAGACTTTCCTGATATTGTGGCAACTCACGCATAACGAAAAATTACTTAACTACCTCAATGACTGATGTTCAACTTGATTCCACGCTATTCAAGTGTATGAGATCGACTGCATAGATGGTTTTTTATAGGCAAAAAACGCTATCTTGGACATCAGGTAAAATACCTTAATTATGGCTAGATTTATTGAAGTGACAGTTAGTGCTAAAAAGACTTTATTTGATGCTGGACACATTGCATCAGTCATGGATATGGCTGCTGGTTGTTATATTTATGTAGTGGGAATTGGGCAGCCTTTTGGCGTAACGGAATCAT
>JANXVQ010000964.1 GCA_025351545.1 Spirosoma sp. | reverse complement strand
TTAAATTATCTGATTCAATTCGGGTTTGTGCGCTGGAGATGTGTAAAGGCGATTCGTCGACTGGCGTTGTTGCTGTTGAATAACTTCCCGCACGACATACAAGGGGCGGCCTTTGGTCTGAAAGAAAATCCGTAGTACATACTCACCAATCATTCCTAAAGCGATGAGTTGAACCCCACTAAACAAAATAATAATAAATAGAATAGCCGTGAACCCCTGAGGCACATCGCCCAGGAAATATTTCTTGATCAGAGTTTGAATAAGGTATAAAATGGCCAGACTTATCGTAATCATGCCCAGCCGTGTAATAAGCTTGACAGGATACTCACTAAAGTTAAAGATGCCATTGTAAGCCAGGCTACGTAACATCTTGAAGGAGTATTTGGGCTCGCCAGCTACCCGGGCATCCCGTTCATACTCAAGGCCAATCTGCCGAAAACCAATCCAACTCCGCATACCCCGAATAAACCGACTTTCTTCGGGCATCTGCCCCAGCACATCGGCAACGCGTCGGCTAATGAGCGAAAAGTCACCGCTATCCAACGGAATATCGACGTATGAAATGGCCCGCATCAACCGATAAAACGATTTATAAGCGGCCCGTTTCAACCAGTTTTCTTTTCTTTTCTTGCGGATGGCGTACACAACGTCATAACCTTCCTGGTATTTTTCGTAGAATCTGGTCAGCAGCTCGGGTGGGTCCTGCAAGTCTCCGTCGATAATAAAAAGCGCTTCCGTGGCGCGGGAAGCTGCTACCCCGGCTGTAAGGGCAATCTGGTGGCCGTAGTTCCGGGACAAAAACACGCAGTGATAGCGCGCATCTGTTAAGGCTAATTGTTGCATAAGCGCAGCCGTACTGTCCCGACTTCCATCGTCAATCAGCACAACTTCAATGAACAGGGGAGATGTCTCCATCACGGCATTGAGCCGGGAAACCAGATGCGGAAGCGATTCTGTTTCGTTATAAAGAGGGGCAACAATAGAAATTTGTGGTTCTATCAAAATAATAATGGATAAAGTTGTCCAGGCGAGAAACGTTTCTTTCTGAGTGGAGCACAACACAACCACGCCAATACGTTTAAGCATTGTTGATTGGATAAATCCTTTTTTATAAAGGATAAGTACTCAGCAGTATAGGCTCGACATTTCTGTATTCAGCTTTAGTACTAGCCTGCCGTAAAATTGTTTATTCGACACAAAAAAAATTAGGCTTGGTAACCCGCGCGGGACTATCAAGCCTGACATGATGGGAGTGATTGTCGGGTAATCGGTCGGTCAGCATCTTCGCTCGGAATGAGCAGACACCTGCCGGGGAATGGCTGAAAACCAGCTGCAAGTTTAATTCATGGCTCATATGGTTTCCGTGTCCATAGATCACAATAGCAAATTAATTGCTGCTTAACCGGTAGAATATTACAGGCAAAGCTTTCCTACTTAGGATTAATTCCCAAATTAATTAACCTGATTGTAAGTAGATTAAGCGCCTTGATGAAAAACGTAAAAATCACCCTGCTGGCCTGTTTAACCAGCCTGTATTTAGTAACCGCCGTTCCCGTTCTGGCGCAAAAGCAGAATCTGGGAATCTTTGAGGGACACGGCGATATTGGAGCCGTTCTAAAACCCGGTTCTGCCAGTTACAATGCCAAAATCCACCAATACGAACTCTCCGGTTCGGGCTACAATGTCTGGTTTGACCACGATGAGTTTCAATTTATGTGGAAGCGCCTGAAGGGCGATTTTATCCTTCATACGCGGGCCTCACTTGTTGGGAAAGGTGTTGATCCTCACCGTAAAGTTGGCTGGATGGTTCGAAGTAGTCTGGATAGCAAATCTGCCCATGTTAACGCCGTCGAACATGGCGACGGCCTCACGTCACTGCAATTCAGACGCACTGCCGGAGCTAATACCGAAGAAATTCGCTCGAAAATAACGGGCGCTGATGTCATTCAACTGGAACGGAAAGGAAATACCTACACGATGCGGATGGCTAAGTTCGGCGAACCTTTCGTAACGGAGCAGGTGACCGACCTTGATCTTGGCGATGAGGTATATGTCGGGTTGTTTATTGGGTCTCATAACAAAGACGTACTCGAACGGGGTGTCTTCCGCGATGTGCGGATCAGTGTTCCTGCGCCCGATGGGCTGGTGCCTTACCGCGACTATCTGGCCAGTAATCTGGAAATACTGGATGTAGCGACGGGCAATCGGCAGGTGATTTTCAATGCGCCCAAGTCTATTCAGGCACCCAACTGGATGCCAAATGGTAAAACACTGCTGTATAATGGCGACGGCCTGATGTACACTTTCGACCTGGCCAAAGGCAAGCCAACGCTACTAAATACGGGGACGGTGAAAAATAATAACAACGATCACGTACTGTCTTTCGATGGCAAGATGCTGGGTCTGAGCAGTGGCGTGAAAGAGTTAGGCGGCTCAATCGTTTACACCGTGCCGGTAACGGGTGGCGAACCGAAACAGATTACACCAAAAGGACCTTCGTATCTGCATGGATGGTCGCCGGACAAAAAGACGCTGATCTTTACAGGCCAGCGGAATAACGAGTTTGATATTTATAGCGTACCAGCCGCTGGTGGTCCAGAGGTTCAGCTAACCAGTGTCAAAGGGCTCGATGATGGGCCGGAATATACGCCGGATGGCAAGTATATTTATTTCAACTCCAGCCGCACCGGCACCATGCAGATTTATCGTATGAAATCCGATGGCAGTGAGCAGGAAGTCATCACCAACGGGGAGTTTAACGATTGGTTTCCGCACATCTCGCCCGATGGCAAATGGATTGTGTTTGTTTCCTTTCTGAAGGAAGAAGTGAAATCTGATGATCACCCATTTTATAAGCACGTTTACCTGCGCATGCTGCCAATTTCGGGGGCCGGCAAACCCAAAGTGCTTGCTTACATCTACGGCGGTCAGGGTACGATCAATACACCCTCATGGTCGCCCGATAGCAAACGGGTTGCCTTTATCAGCAATACGGCGGAGGGCAGCGTCAGCCCCGTTGAGAAATAGTGTTTGTTTTTCCTGACTAATAAATCTGGCTCCATGCGCACAACAAGCCTTGCTCTCTCAATCGCAGCTATTTGCCTTTCCATTAGCTTTATACCGACCAAAACTATTGGCGTTTTTCAGGAGAGCCAGGATGTCGGCAAACCTAAACTCGCCGGTTCGTCGCAGTATGACAAAAAAACTAAGGAATACACCTTGAAAGGTTCCGGTTACAACATCTGGTTTGAACGCGATGAATTTCAATATCTGTTCAAAAAAATAAGTGGTGATTTTACCGTAACCGCCGATTTTGAGTTCGTTGGCACTGGCACTGATCCGCATCGAAAAGTAGGTTGGATGGTTCGGGAATCATTGGAGGGTAATGCGTCTCATATTAGCGCCGTAGCTCATGGCGATGGGTTAACGGTTTTTCAGTGGCGGGTAACCAAAGGAATGGCTATGCGCGATCCGGAAGACGAAATTTTCAGTCCCGAAAAAAACATCCAGACGATACAGCTAGATCGAAAAGGTGATGAGTATACGATGCGGGTTGCTGCAAAAGGGGCAGCTTTACAAACTGTCGGTTCGCACACCATGTCCAACTTAACGGGCCCGCTTTTTGTGGGATTATATATCTGCTCTCATAATCCCGAAAAAGTTGAAGAAGCAATGGTGAGAAACGTTCAGATTATTCAGCCTAAACCTTGAATGAGCAAATAAACGCAATGTGGTGTCGGTTATAAACAACCGACACCACATTGCGTTTATTTGCGAAAATCTGCTGCGAACCTTTTGCATCCGTAACGGCTAAGTTTGTCTGCTTTCCGTACTTTTGCAGTATGGAATTAGCGTGCATAGACGTAGAAGTGCCTGGAATGGAAATACTTAAAAGTGACCGACTTACCCACCTCAAATATGATATTCGAGGGCCGATTTATGAGAAATCTCTCGAACTGGAGAGTCAGGGCTATAAAATTATCAGTCTGAATATTGGCAATCCGGCCACGTTTGGCTTCGATGCTCCCGACGAAATTGTCCACGATATTATACTGAACATTCGTAACGCGCAGGGCTATTCTGACTCACGGGGATTGTTTTCGGCCCGTAAAGCGGTCATGCATCATACCCAGAATATTGGATTGCCCGGCATTGCAATCAATGATATCTACATTGGGAACGGCGTTAGTGAACTGATTATGTTGTCAATGCAGGCGCTGCTTAACGAAGGAGACGAAGTCCTGGTGCCATCGCCCGATTATCCACTCTGGACAGCCTCCGTAGCTTTTTGTGGCGGCAAACCCGTGCATTATATCTGCGACGAAGCCTCCGACTGGAACCCGGATCTGGCCGATCTGGAAAGTAAAATCACCCCTCGCACACGGGCTATTGTCATCATTAATCCTAATAATCCCACAGGTGCCGTTTATAGCAAAGACGTACTGGAAGGCATTGCCCGAATTGCTGAACGGCATAAGCTCATCGTCTTTTCCGATGAAATTTATGACCGGATTCTGTATGATGGAGCCGTTCACTACCCCATTTCGAAAATGATTAACGATACGCTCTGCATTACAATGGGCGGTTTGTCGAAGAACTACCGGGCCGCTGGTTTTCGGGGCGGCTGGATGATTCTGAGTGGCGCGCGGCAGCGGGCCAAATCGTATATTGAAGGCCTGACATTGCTGGCCAGCATGCGACTTTGTGCCAATGTGCCTACCCAATATGCCATTCAGACGGCGTTGGGTGGTTATCAGAGTATCAATGATTTAGTGATGCCAACGGGCCGGTTGCATAAACAAATTATGCTGGCTTATGAACGGATGATTGCTATTCCAGGCGTTACTTGTATGAAGCCAAAAGGGGCTTTGTATATCTTTCCAAAAATTGATCTGGCCCAATTTCGCCTTGCCGACGATGACGATTTTGTACTAAATCTGCTGATTGAACAGAAGGTGTTGGTTGTTTCGGGAAATGGCTTCAATTATTTCCAAAACGATCACTTCCGTATTGTCTGCCTGCCCACAATTGATGAACTGAACATAGCAATGGACCGGATAGAAAACTTCCTGGAAAGCCGCCGGAAATAAGTGACAGTAATGACGTTATTACAAGTAAAATGACCCGGAAATTCCGGGTCATTTTACTTGTAATAAGCTGGTTGTAAAGGTTTCCGGCTACAGGTAGCGATGTTCCTGGCTACCCCTAAATATCCGAAACGTTTTTGTTGGATTGGGTGTTAATATATTCCTTCTCTGTAATAAATCTCGTTTATATGGCTGGCAACGAGATTTTTGATTAGTTTAGGAGAGTTATATTTCTTAAAATAAGTGAGTACGTTTCGCGCCCACTGCTTTTTTTTGTATGTAAATGGAAGAAACAAAAGAAAACGTTCATCGTTCTGAAACGCAGAGCACCGAACGCATTACCCACGATTTACCAAAGCGCGACGAGTTACTTCTAACACCCGACGAACAACGCATTAAAGAAGCCTTTCAAGATCACAACTGGAACGAGATAAAAACGGCCGATTCGTGGGTTATCTTTAAGGTGATGGCCGAGTTTGTGGAAGGCTTCGATAAATTAGCCAAAATTGGTCCCTGTGTGTCGATCTTCGGGTCAGCCCGTACCAAACCCGATAATCCATACTATAAAATGACCGAAGAGATAGCGGCCAAATTAGTGCGGCATGGCTACGGCGTCATTACGGGTGGAGGACCGGGCATTATGGAAGCCGGTAATAAAGGCGCTTTTGAACAGGGTGGCAAATCGGTTGGTCTTAATATCCAGCTACCGTTCGAACAGCACAGTAATATTTACATCGACCCTGACAAAAATATCAACTTCGACTTCTTTTTCGTACGAAAAGTCATGTTCGTGAAGTATGCACAGGGATTTGTGGTTATGCCCGGCGGTATGGGAACCCTCGACGAATTGTTTGAGGCTATGACCCTGATTCAGACGCGTAAGATTGCCCGTTTCCCAATTGTGCTCGTTGGTAAATCCTATTGGCAGGGCCTGATTGACTGGATTACGGATGTGATGTTGGGGGAAGAGCACAACATCAATGCAGAGGATATGAAACTGATCAGTATTGTTGACACGCCTACCGAGGCTGTTAAAGTTATTGATGAGTTTTATAACAAGTATTTGTTGAAGCCTAATTTCTGATCTTTAGTGTCCAGCTAAACTGAGAACCCCACTGGTTTCAACCAGTGGGGTTCTCAGTTTAGTTTTAT
>JANXVQ010000947.1 GCA_025351545.1 Spirosoma sp. | reverse complement strand
GGATTTCATCTCAGTAGCCCAATTCAAAACATATATGTTTCGGCAATTCTCGCCCAAAGTTGATTCCCGCTTTCAAGTAGCCTCTTTAGTTAATCCGGCGAATGCATTGAAGGTGGTCCAACGTCAGTTCGCCAGCTATGGCCTTCAAAACTTTGTCAACATCAACTACCAGAACCACTACTTTACGCTTGAAGAAAATGGACGAATTCTCGCTGGAGTTCAGGCAAATCCGATCGTCTGGAATTTAGCGCATATTCCGGGCTTACTGGGGCCGACTATTCGGCGTGTAGCTCCCTTTGTACCTGGACTTCGCCGTTTCTTCAATCCCCCCAAGCAATCGTTTATCGTAATAGAGGGGGTCTATGTAGAGAAAACCCGGCCGGATCTGTTGCCTGTCTTGCTGGAAAGCATTTTGGCCCACTTCAACATACATACAGTGATGTGGCAAATTGACGAGAAAGATCCGATGATAGAATTGATAAAGTCCCAAAAGATGGGACTCTTCAGTCAATTTCAACCGGGGGTAACTACTCATCTGATGGTCAAATCAGTTAACCTCCCACCGACGGTCGAACTAAGCACAGACCCAGCTTACCTATCGTGTTTCGATTATTCGTAAGCCTTCCCGATCGCCACTTCATGATCGATATATGTTAAATATTATCCAGTTAATGGTAACAAGTTGATCAATGAATCAGGCAGAAACCCAATTAAAACAGTTACTCGAACGCGCCCGACAACAACTAACCCGCCCCTTTTCCAACGTTCAGCGCCGATTACTGTATGTTATTAATATCACTTACCTATTATTGACTCCAGTCTTTTTGATAAGCGAAAAGGTGGGTACCGGCTCCTACGTGCCCGACAACAAACTCTGGTTTGTATACAGCTTTATTTGGTGCACCAACCTTATTTCAGGCATTCACGCTTACCTCAGTTTAAGGAATAGCCGGATCAGTGTTTTTGGGAAATATCTTGACTTTGACGTTCTAAAACGCAATACACGAATTGAAAAAACGCTGCGTTGGACGAGCATTTTGTCTGTAATGTTGATGAGCCTGGCCAACATGCTGGGCGTTGGTAACCCCTCGACCGACTCATTGCTGACCGATTTTACCCTAGCTCACTCGCTGATTGTGCTATCAGCGATACTATTGAGCCGGGTGGCCATGTTGATTTGGTCGGGCATCGTCCTGATTGTCCTTATTTACGTGACATTTGGGCAGTTGGGGTATTCCTACCAATTTCATTATCTCACGCCAAATGAAGCCATCCGCTACGAGCAAGCTTTGGAGCACCACCAAGCCTGGGCATTGAATCGACAAACTGTTCTGAAAGCCAACCAGCTTAATCCACCTCTTGCCTCGCGCTATTTTAATGTCTGGCTGATTTTCATGACTGTAGCCACAGCTATCGCATATTTCTTTGCCGGGGTTGCCCTGGACCTATTCAAAATTATACCGAAAGTAACGGACGATATAAAAGATGCTATTGAGGCCACCAAATTAGCCGAAGAACAGCACCTATTGCAACAGCAGGAAACACTCAGCACGGAACTAAAGGCACTTAAAGCCCAGGTTAATCCACACTTCCTGTACAACACGCTGAATTATTTTTATATCAAATCGCAGGAAGTCGATCCCCCTCTGGCTGAATCAATCATGAAACTAGCCGAAATCATGCGCTACAGCATGCGCGAGAATTTCAATACGGCTCATCTTGGCGAGGAAATCAATTATATGAAGCAGTATATCAGTCTGCATCAACTGCGCTATTCCATGTACATGAACTTCACGGTTACCGGCGATGTCGAAAAAAGGGAAATACTACCGTTTTTATTGATTGGACTGGTTGAAAACGCATTCAAGCACGGCAACATGACTAACCCAGCACACCCGTTTGTAGTCGATTTAAACGTGTATGAAGACCGCATTGAGTATTTCACGTCAAACCTGAAAAACAAAAAGCCCCGTTTTGAAAGTAATCACATTGGCCTCTCGAATATGCGTCAACGCCTAGATCGGGCCTATGAAAAGTATACACTCGATATTAACGATAGCAATGACCTATTCTCGTGTACCTTAATTATATATAACTGATAGCTATGACCTGTATAATCCTCGACGATGAAGAAATTTCCATCAATCAGCTTTGTAACTACATCCAAAAAGTGCCAACGCTAACTCTTAAGGCCTGTTTCACCGATCCTAACGCAGCCCTTTTATATCTCGAAACCGAAAAAGTTAATGTTATTTTCTTGGATATGGAAATGCCGAATTTCGCGATTGACGGGTTAGACTTTATACGCATCATGGGTGATTCTCAGCACTATGTATTCACAACGGCCTACCCTCAATATGCAATGCCA
>JANXVQ010000930.1 GCA_025351545.1 Spirosoma sp. | reverse complement strand
GAACACGATACTGAATAGAGCCGAGGTTGAGCCGGGCAGTAAGGTCGAGCGTCAGGGCGTTATGCGTTGGAAAACTCGTGGTTGGCAGGTCAACATTGTCGGGTCGGTTTGGGGTGAACGTCCGGTTCTTCCAGTCAATCCACGGGCTAATCGACTCCTTGAAATTTGTCAATTCAGTGCGTCGGGCATATTCGAGACTACCCGTTAGCGAGAGCCGGTCGCCCAGTGTTCGAGCGTCGCCCTGCAACCGTACAAAATCTTTCTGGTATAACTTCATGAAATTCTGCTCGAAAATCTGTGTCGTTATACTATTTAGGCTGGGACTAATCGGATTGTCGGGATTAAATTGATAGAAATACCGTCCACCCGACGCATCAAGACTGCCTTTACGGAAACGAATGCCTGCCAGCCCGTAACCAACAACTTGTTTTCGCCCAAATTGGTACCGCCCTACCCCACCAATGTACCAGCGTGGATTGGTACGGAATACAGTTGGGGTTCGAAGCGAATCGGCTTTGCTGGCTAATCGGTTAAACTGTAGTTTCCCTTCGGCGCTGTATCCTTCAACGGTATTGTATTCGAGATTAGCCACGGGGCTACTCCATACTAATCGCGATCTGGGTGCGAGTTTGAATGTCGAACCAAACATTACGAAATTGACAGGCGAAAATTTATCCTTCTTTTTGCCTTTGATACTGTCGGCTTTGGCCTTTACCTCACGCACGACATGCAGGCTGTCGTTTTTAGCATAACTCGTCACCTCATCAGTTGTCAGTGGCACGGATCTAACTGAATCCCAAAATGTTACAGAGCGCTTCCCCGCCAGCGAATCGATCACAATGGAATCATTTCGCACTACCTGTACATCCTCTCCCTTCCGTTTACGCTCTTTAAATTGCTGTTTCTCGTATTCCTTTACGAGTTGCTTGAAATTTTTGGTGGTCAGTTCTTTCTGTTTTTTTACCGTCTGTTCAAATGACTGCCCTTTGATATCACGCTGGCTAAGAACGGTAGCCGTTTTGTCTTTCTTCTCATCCACAACCGGTATGTCGTCTACAAAAGCTGGATTAACCGTCAATTGCGTGTAGGTCTGACTAATGGCAAATTGCGCCTGAAAATCGACACCATAGATTGTTCCTTTGCTTTCGCCCCGAAAATTGACAGGCAACCAGACTCCTTTGATGGGCGAATATGTACATCGGGTGTTGAACGAAATTCCTTGTCCGTTTACCCGTTCAAGCTGGTAGCTATGGACAGCCCAGGTATTTTCGATAATAAATAATACGCCCCGCACCACACCTTCGCCCCACGAACGTGGTGTTACCCTAATCTTGCTCACTTCTACCCGCTGACCATCGGGGCCGGGTTCGCTAAACGTGCCCTGATACTCAAACGTATAGTAGGAAAAAGCAGCAGGCGACAAAGGCGATACCGATCCTCCCAACTTAGGCGCGTAGATCGTACCAAGTACCGATGAAATAGGTAAGACCTGGTCAACCTGCGAATTACGGCTGGCAATAATTCGCTGGCGGATAGTAGCGGGTTGCTGAAACGAAATTTCACGAATAGTTTCATAAAGCATGGGCACGCCAACTTTAAAATTAGCTTCGCGCTCAGCTTCAGCTAATTGCTTTTTAAAGAGACTGGCTATAGCGGGTAGTTTTTTGACTAAAAACGATGCTTTGGCATAATTGCGGGCGGTATATTGCGTCACCTGCAATTGGTGAAACCGGCTTTTAGCGATGGCCCGACGCATGATCGTATAAGCAGGATCTTCATTACCAGCCTTTGCCTGCACTTCGGCTAACCGGAGAGCCTGTTCTTCCAGTATGGCCTCTAACGTACTAAAACCCGTACTTATCTCAACAGATTTCTGAATCGTCTGGAAACCCAGATACTGAAATACAATGTCATACTTGCCCGGTGCCAGTGCGATTTCATATCGACCTTCGGCATTGGTAATCGTGCCTTTTGCGGTTCCTTTCACAATTACGGCCGCAAAGGGTAAGGCTTCGCCCTGCTCGTTTTTAACTAGACCGCGCAGACCCGTACCGCTGTTTTGTGCCCCGGCAGTTGTTGAATAAAAGAAAACAAAAAAGAGAAGTATGGTATATTTCATGCAGTACTAAGTTGTATCAATATAGCAAATGTAGATATATAGCGATAGCGTCGGCCTATTATTGCGACTAATAGCCGGTTTTCACCGACGAATATCGGCAACGTCGAGCTATAGATGTACAAAAAACGAAAGAGGTTGTCTGGGTACAGTTTTTTAAAAAACTATAACGTCTTTATGTATCTTGCTTCAAACTGCTCACTACCTGAATCATATGCATAAACCAGTACACTTCCTCATCAAATTATTTACATTTTCATTGCTTTTATCGGTCGCCAACGCCCAAATCGCCCCAACCTCTACAGTTTTGCCCGAACGCGAACGGGCACGGATTATCGACGAAATGCTGGACGATCGCTTTACTAATTTCCTTCCCCAGCTCATGCGACGGGAGGGATTAGATATGTGGATTATCATCTCTCGTGAATATAACGAAGATCCCGTTTTACGGACTATGCTTCCGAGTACGTGGCTCTCGGCTCGTCGGCGAACGATTATCGTATTTTTCGATAATGGCAAGGAAGTCGAAAAGTTGGCTATTGCCCGCTACGATGTTGGCAATTTGCTCAAAGGTGCCTGGGATATCGACGTTCGACCAAATCAGTGGGAAGCACTGGCGAAAATTATCGAGGATCGTAAACCGAAAAAAATCGGTCTTAATATGTCAACCAATTACGGTCATGCCGATGGTTTATCATTCTCTGAACACGAAGAATTTTTAAAAAAACTACCCGCCGACTATCAAAAACGCATTGTTTCGGCGGAGAAAGTGGCTGTTGGCTGGCTCGAAACACGTACCGAAAAAGAAATGGCGATTTATCCCCTCATTTGCCGATTGTCGCACCAGATTATTCAGGAAGGGTTTTCGGAACAGGTCATTCAGCCGGGCGTTACAACGACCGACGATGTAGTGTGGTGGTTTCGTCAACGGATTACAAACCTGGGGCTTGATACGTGGTTTCACCCAACGGTCGATGTTCAACGGGCCGACCGTGGCGACGGACCGAACACTGACTTCAATCACCTCCGCACATTTTCGAAACGCCCCGACAAGCAGGTCATCATGCCCGGCGATTTGCTCCACGTTGATTTCGGCATTACGTATCTGCGCTTAAACACCGATCAGCAGCAACACGCTTATGTACTTCGCCCCGGCGAAACCGACGTTCCGGAAGCAATCAAAACTGCCTTTAAACAAGGGAACCGCTTACAGGAAATCCTGACAGAGCAGTTCAGCGCGGGCAAAACAGGCAACCAGATGTTGTTGGCGGCTTTGGACCAATCGAAAAAGGAAGGCATCAACGGTACGATTTACACCCACCCTATCGGCGTTCACGGTCATGCCGCCGGGCCAACCATTGGTTTGTGGGATCAGCAAAAGGGCGTTCCCGGCCCCGGCGA
>JANXVQ010000924.1 GCA_025351545.1 Spirosoma sp. | reverse complement strand
GCTCGATTTATCAAACAGGGGCTGGAGCAACATGGGCACATTGCCGATTTGACACACTCGGGTTCTGAGGGACTCGATCATATTGCGGGTGGACTTTATGATTTGGTGCTACTCGATCTGATGTTGCCCGGGCAGACAGGTTTTGAGGTATTGCAAAACCTGCGTGCTTTTGGATTAACAGTCCCGGTTATGATTCTGTCGGCGTTGAGTGATCCTGAAAAAGTAGTCCAGGGCTTGGATTTGGGTGCTGTAGATTACTTACGAAAGCCATTCGATTTCAACGAGTTACTTGCCCGAATTCGGGTGTTGCAGCGTCGAAGCACAACGGGCGATAATGTGGTGTTGCGCGTTGCTGACCTGGAAATGCGTCTCGTTTCGCACGATGTAGCCAAAGCCAGTACAACCCTTGACTTAACCAATCGTGAGTTTGCTTTACTCGAATTATTTATGCGTCGGGCCGGGCAGGTAGTTACGAAAAACGAAATTTCGGAGAAGATCTGGGCTATGGATTTTGACATGGGGAGTAATGTTATTGAGGTCCATGTTTATCAACTACGGAAAAAGCTCGATGCCGTTGGCACGACTGGCCTGATCGAAACACTTATTGGCCGGGGGTATCGGCTCAAAACGTCATGAGTCTGCGCAGTCGCATCGTGCTGGCTGTTACGGCTGTATTTGCTGGTGTGAGTCTGCTGGCGGGTTGGTTGATGCTCGCTCATGCCGAAACAAGTTTACGGACGGCTTTCGACCGGGCTACTCAAACGCGGGCAGAGTGGCTTTTGTCATTAGTGAGTGTTGATCCCGTCATTTTGCCGCTGCCTACAGACAACGAACGAATGCAAGTGATGTATCACACGTACGGTTACACTCGTGAGCTTTTTAGAAGTCCTGGTTTTCCTGATAAACCTACCTCTGGCCGACACAAAGGACTACATCACTATTCGTATCGGGCAATAACTAGCCAAACCAGCACCGAGCACGCCCCTGATGGGCGCGTTACGTTAACACTGGCCGTGCCAGATATGAGTTTACGGCAGGATATAAATCAGTTACGATGGGTATTTGGCATAGGTTGGCTGGTCAGTCTGGCATTGGCTTTTGTGGCGGGTTATGCCGTAGCCGGGTGGTTACTTCGTCCTATTCAAACTATTGTCGATCAGGCTAATACGATTAGTAATGCTACAGATAGTAGCCGGATTGCCTTGCCAAAATCCCGCGATGAACTCTACCAACTAACCGATACGCTGAATCGTATGTTGGGCCGGATTCGGGAAACTGTTGACTTACAACAAAATTTTTTCGGCGCTGCTGCGCATGAGCTGCGAACACCATTGACCATAATGAAAACCGGCCTCGAAGTAACGCTTGGCAATGAACGGGTCGATCAGGCCGTGAAACCTTTTCTGGCCAGTCAGTTGGATGAAGTAAGCCGTTTGGCGCGGTTGCTTGATGAGTTTCTGACTCTGAGCCATCCCAATGACGCGTCTCAAATGCTCAACGTTAGTCAGGTCAATGTTCCTGATTTAGCCAAAAAATGCCTGACTCAGTTGGTACCTTTAGCTATTGAGTATGGCGTAACAACGCGCGTTGAACTCGATGAATCGGTTACGGAAACGTTGCTGACCGATGCCGTTAAACTGCAACACATTCTGCTGAATCTAGTCGAAAATGCGATCAAGTATGCCGTGGAGGGCAGTAGTATTTTGGTTCAGGTAACGTATTCGGCTGGCTGGCTGATTCGTGTGCAAAACCAGACCGTTCGTGCCAATGGGCCTACGCTCGATTTAATGCAACCGTATTTCCGGGCTGATCCCCTCAAAGAAGGTCATGGATTGGGACTTTGGATCAGCCATCGGCTAACAATGTTGCTTGGCGGGAAGCTAGATCTCGACTGGCAGGCCTTTACATTCACTAGTGAATTGACCTTGCCCGCGATTACCAATTAATCTGTTCATTATTAATCGCTCAACTCACTTATGAAAGGGCTTTATTGCGTGTTACTGTTAACGTTATCAAACATCTTTATGACCTTGGCCTGGTACGGTCATCTTCAGGTCAAACAATACCCAATACTAGCGAAACTATCCATTTTTGGAATTATTATGCTAAGTTGGGGACTGGCCTTTTTTGACTATATTTTTCAGGTACCCGCTAACAGAATTGGCTCAGATGAGACAGGTGGCCCTTTCTCACTCTTTCAACTCAAAACGGTTCAGGAAGCCGTCTCACTAACGGTCTTTACCCTGATCACGGTGTTCGTTTTTAAAACCGATAAACTAGCCTGGAATCACCTCGTGGGCTTTTTTTTCTCATGATTACCGTATTCTTTATCTTCAAAAAATGGTAAGTGTTACGAATAAACCGTTATAAGTACTGCTCTTTGCTTAAGTAATTCTTTACATAATCAGCGATGCCATCTTCCAGCGATGAAAACGGTCGGTCGTAGCCAATCGAACGCAGTTTTGCCATGTTCGCCTGAGTGAAGTACTGATATTTGTCGCGAATGTCGGCGGGGGTATCAATAAAGCTGATGTCGGGTTCGAGATCGAGCGCGTAGAATGTATTTTTAACTAAGTCGAGAAAGGTGCGGGCCTTGCCGCTGCCAAGGTTGTAAATGCCGGAGTTGCGCCGGTGATGCATCAGAAAGGAGCAAACCTCTACCACATCTTTTACATAAACGAAATCGCGCATCTGCTCACCGTCAGCAAAGTCGGGATTGTGCGACCGAAACAACTTCATTTTTCCGGACTCCTTAATCTGCCGGAACGTATGGAAAATCACCGAAGCCATCCGGTTCTTATGGTACTCATTGGGGCCGTATACGTTGAAGAATTTCAGCCCAGCCCAGAAGAATGGTTTACGTTCCTGCTCCAATGCCCAAATGTCGAATCCGTTTTTCG
>JANXVQ010000910.1 GCA_025351545.1 Spirosoma sp. | reverse complement strand
AACATAAATTCTGCGGCATTCACCCCTCCCCTTCAAATAAGGGCAGGGGGTTGGGGAGGGGTAATGACAACAAGTCCAATCAATATCAATAAAATAGCCACTCTACAGCTTTAGGAAATTCGCGGCTCCAATGCGCTTCCTGATGCGTACCCGTTGGATCGACCGACAGGTGAATATCAATCGAATTGCCGCCGTATTGCTGACGGGCCAATGCTTCGTTGAACCGTTGAATATTAGGCACCATATAGCGTGATTCCTGCTCGCCCCCATAGGCGTAAATTTTCATGGGCACCGGTGCCCGAAATTGAATGGCATCAAAATAAATTTTAGGCGAAATCCAGAGTGAAGGCGAAAAAACCATCAGCCGCCCAAACACATCGGGGTGCAAAAGGCCAGCGTAAATACTAATCAGGCCGCCCAATGAACTGCCACCAATACCGGTATGAGCCGCATCGGGTAACGTTCGGAAACCTCGGTCAACGATGGGCTTCAACGTACGACAAATGAAGTCTAAATAATACTGACCTCTACCAGCCCCAGCGCGGGTGCGGTGAAACGTGAATTCTTGAATGCGTTCGTCGTGGGCATGGTCAATAGAAATTAGAATCACTTCGTGATGATGCCGGGTAGCCAGCAACGCCATTTTTTGATCAACTTCCCAACTTCCGTAACCGGCCCCACCACCAAATAGGTTCTGGCCGTCGTGCAAATACAGAACGGGATAATACTTTCCAGAATCGGCATAGTCATGGGGAAGCAACACATGTACTCGGCGTGCCGGACCAAGTTTGGGTGCTTTAAATGTATCGCCGAGCAGTTGTATTTTGGGGAGAAATTCAGGGTTGAACGGCATACCAAACCATCGCCAGAGGGGCACATATTCCCGTTTTGAATTTACAGAACGGGATACCGTTCGATTGGCAACGCCATCGCCCGATGCACTCAGTTCAACATGGTCCCAACCGCCCCTTGTGTATTTATATTCCAGTGTTTTTGGCAACGATATTCCTTCGGGAAATTCATACACAAATTGGCCCGGCCCAACAGACTGCATTCGAAATAAATCTAAATCGGGTAGCCAGTCACAAAAATTACCCGACACAAATACCGGGCGGTCATCAGTGATGTGCGTACTCAGTTCTAAACGTAGTGATGAAGACATACGTACAGAATCGGATACCGAGGGAAGTTGGTTCAGAATAGGCCCGGAAAATTAGTATTGGCAGCGGTAGTACCCAGCCTTAGTTTAGGCCAATGCCCACTGTTCAGTTAAGCCTTTTACCAGGGTCACTAGCTGATTGTAGCTGGCAGGCTTTGTCATAAACTGATTGGCACCTAATGCCAAACTCCGCTGAATATCAGACTTATCCGACGAAGTGGTCAGCATTACAACGGGCAAATGGGCAAAAGTAGGTGTATCACGAAGTTGCTTGAGCGTATCAAACCCATTCTGACGAGCCATATTAATATCCAGCAAAATTAGTTGGGGAAGTTGCTTACAGGTAGCCAATTCCGGCAAAAGCTGATCGCCATCAGTGAGCGTCAGTACATGAATAGGTTGCTGCACATCCTCAAAAGCAGAACTAATAAAAAGTCGGTCGTCTTCGTCGTCGTCAACGACCCAAACGGCTGGAGCATCGGAATACTCTAAACCTGTAGGTGAGTGAAAAGCCATGACGAATAAACGTTAGGTATAAAGCGTAACAAAGAAATTAAGCGGCTCACCGACTGACTACGGCGCATTGAAAAACAACCACAGGAGCGAACGAATCAGTACCGATTAAATGGGTTAGCAGCGTCACACCAGCCTGATAAAAAGCTCATTCAACTAGCCTGTACGTATCAGAGAGTAACTCAAAAATAGCTCTTTACTAGTTATCCAATCAACTCCATCCACTATAATTAATAGGAATTTAACCTAACCTTAATAGTTCTTAAGACTTACCTTCAACACATCATTTGATGTAACGATCTTACTATCAATTGCTTGTATATTTTCTTAGTTTATTTTTAACCTCTACTTATAATTAGTCTAATTATCCATTACCTTTGTTAAAAACAGATTAAAAACATAATGTCAATATCTCAACTTCTCTCCCGAGTCATTCCCGTTGTGCTGCTTGTAGCCAGTCTATCAGCGTGTAACAATGACGAGAACCCGACAACCGTTACTCCTCAACTTCGTAAGTCTGTTGATTATGCGAAGCTAACCGACACCACTACCTACGCCAATTACTTCGTGGATGCTGCTGCTGTCAAAACCGTTGACCTTACCACTGGTGCTAACCGTTTATTGATATTCCGGGCCATTAATACATACAATGGTACGGCAGTTGGAACCGGCGCTACGCTGGATGCCACCGTATTGAAAAACATGTTTTCTAATACAGGAAGCCCATTTTCGGGTACGGCAAATACAAGTTTAAATTCGTCGGGTGTGCAGTTGCGTAACGTAACGGCCTCGTCGTTAGTGGCAACCGATGCCGAGAAGGAACGTCTACGAATTGAGGAAGGTTTTCCTAAAATTGCCACGGCCAGCAAATCAGTAACAGCTACGGCTTCGGAAGGGAAAGCGGGCAAACTAGGCACGTATTTAGTTGATGAGCAAGGCATTGAATGGGGTCAAATCATTCAAAAAGGACTGATTGGTGCGTTCCAGGTCGATTACATCGGCAATGTTTTGTTGAGCGACAAAAATCTTTCACTTGACAATACAACACTGGTTGCGGGCAAAAAATACACGCAACTGGAGCAGAACTGGGATGAAATTTACGGCATTCTTACGGCAAATACGATTTACGGCAGTAAAGCCACGGCGACATCATCTGGCGAAAGTTTTATCGGTTCTTACCTCTGGGAATACAATCTCGCCGATTTCCCGAAGATTCATGGTGCCCTGCTAAAAGGCCGTGCAGCTATTGTCAATAACGATACGAAAGTGTTGAAAGAA
>JANXVQ010000887.1 GCA_025351545.1 Spirosoma sp. | reverse complement strand
CGGGTTTAAGAACCCGACACCACATCTGGGGGCGGAGTAAAGACTCATTCAAAAGAGCTTGTCTCACACTCATTAATGGCCCTCTTTTGCCAAATACGTTTCTACATCTTTGTCCGTTATCGCTAATTTCTTTGGGTATTTGCCAACCCATGCTCTGAATTCACCTTTGATTTTGTCGGACCAATCGCCGTGTATTTCGCCGGATGGATACTTGCCCTGCTGTAAAAGTACCCGTTCAAATTCGTCGCGCAGGGCAGTCATTTCAGATGCCGACACTAACCCTTCAACAAGGTGGGCAGGAATAAACACAGTTCCATATTCGTTCGCAAAAACGGCATCGCCCGGTATTACCGTAACATCACCGATGCGAATAGGCGCATTGATAGACGTGGGCGTCATGTCTTTAATATATGAAGGGTCGTGGCCTTTTACCCAGGCATTAAAACCTTTGGTATCCTTCAACTCCTGCATATCCCTGACAGAGCCGTAAAAGATTACGCCCTTGCCCGTTTTTCCGTAAATAGCATTCCCCAGGCTAGAGCCGATCAAGGTGCCATCTTTAATCTTGCCGAAACCATCAGCCACATAAATATCGCCCTTCGTTAATACATCAATCGGCCAGATATTTATGCCTCCTTTTTGCGAACGGCCTTCGGCTTTGCCCTGTGCTCTGACCAAACTGTCGAGGTCGGGCCGGGTGGGCATGAACTGAGCCGTTACAGCCCGTCCGGTCATTGTTTCACCGGGCTTGAGAATTATCCAGTTTTTTTCGACCTGATTGCGGTAGCCTTTTTTTCCAAGATAGCCCCAGATTTGTTCGAGCGTGCAATTCTGTAATCGGTCCAGAACGATGTCGGGAATTTTGGGACGGCCATCGGCGAGCCGTTCGCCCTTCCAGTCGGCGGTTAATGCTTTGACGTATTCAGGCGATGAGCCTACCCGTTGGGCCCGGGCGGCAAAGCCACCCGAAAGAGCGATGGCTGTCAATAGTAGCAGCGTTTTCTTTATCATGGTTTAGTTAGGGGAAATGGTCGAGAAGGCCAGTTGTTTCATTAGTAAACGAAGGCGATTGACGAAATTCTAATCAAAAAGACCACCGCATAAGTAAAATACTGGTGTTAACCTACTTATGTCAATGTTGGGCTATCGTAATACTGAGTCGCATTATATGTAGTTAAAAGTGGACAGAATGTATAGGTCAACGCAGTAAGGAAATCCGATACCGATTATTTGTAAACCCCTGAAGTTTTAGCCATGAAAAATATCTTCTCCCGATTGTCTCCCCCCGACAAATCGTCTGATCGCCGTGATTTCCTGCGTAATGCCGGACTCGGTGGCCTGTCACTCGGTTTTATGTTTGATAAGCAGCCGGGACGATTCTCCGCCGAGCAGGAAATGGAATTTATCACGCAGAAAGTAAGCCGTGATTCAAAACCGGCAGATCTGAAAATTACCGATCTGCGGGTAGCCGTTTTGTCAGGTGTTCCATTTTCAAGTCCCATTATCCGAATTGACACAAATCAGGGGCTTGTGGGCTGGGGCGAAGTGCGCGATGGTGCCAGTGCCAACTACGCGCTGATGCTCAAAAGTCGATTGCTTGGCAAGAATCCCTGCAATGTTGACCAGATATTTAAGCAAATTAAGCAGTTTGGCGGCCAGAGCCGGGCTGCTGGTGGCGTCTGTGGCGTTGAAATGGCGCTGTGGGATCTTGCTGGTAAAGCATATAACGTGCCCGCTTACCAACTGCTTGGCGGCAAGTTTCGCGATTATATCCGACTTTATGCCGATACACCCGAAGCGGATACCTACGAAGGATTTGCCGAGAATATGAAAAAGCGTAAGGATCAGGGCTATACGTTCCTGAAAATGGATTTCGGAATCGGTATGCTGGCCGGTAAGCCCGGTATGCTGGTTAATGCTGATAACTGGAGCGTGAAGCAGCAATGGAATGATAGGGAATCTGGCAAATTAGGCAATTACGCTAACACAAAACACCCCTTTACACGCATTCAGGTCACGAAAAAAGGCTTGGATAATCTGGTGGAACACGTCGGAAAAGTGCGTGATATTGTCGGTTACGATATGCCCTTGGCGGCCGACCACTTTGGCCACTTCGATGTAAACACGGCCATTCAGATTGGCAAGGCGATGGAACCATTCCGGCTTGCCTGGCTCGAAGATCTCGTTCCCTGGTTCTATACCGACCAATGGAAGCAAATTACCGATGCCATCGAAACGCCAACATTAACGGGCGAGGATATTTACCTGAAAGAAGATTTCATAAAACTGATAGACGCTCGGGCTGTCGATATGATACACCCCGATCTGGCTTCATCAGGTGGTTTGCTGGAAACTAAAAAAATCGGCGATTACGCTGAAGAAAATGGTGTGCCAATGGCGATGCACTTTGCCGGTTCGCCTATTTCTATGATGGCTAACGTGCATTGTGCGGCTGCCACCGAGAATTTTGTTGCCCTCGAACACCACGGCGTTGATGTGGCCGGATGGGAAGATATCATTACGGGTATGAAACCCATTACGGATAAAGGGTTTGTTAAAGTACCCGATAAACCAGGTTTGGGTGTTGAACTGAATGAAGAGGTCGCTAAGAAATTC
>JANXVQ010000977.1 GCA_025351545.1 Spirosoma sp. | reverse complement strand
TCCACAGGTAAAAGCCTGGTTCCCGGAAGGTAAAGACGATCCCAATCTGATTCTGTTGAAAGTACACACCGATATGGCTGAATATTGGGATGCCAACGATAGCACCATGATCCGGTTATTTCAGCAAGCTACCGCAGCCATTACAGGAAATCCACCCAAAATGGGTGAGAACGAAAAGGTGTATAATAATTAAATGAGTGATTGTAACCCAAACAGATGTTGGCTGGCAAGTAATTAACCAGCAGGCACATGGCTTGCTGGCAGTACAACTAGCGCTACGCTGGGAGAAACACAAGCGTCCAGTACATTGGGTTGAAACCCTGATTGCTCTGACCGAACATGATGATGGACAAGCCAAATGGGAGGGACGTAATCATCTAACAACGGCTGGCGCTCCGCTCGATTTTCAGCTTTTGCAATATTCGGTGGATCAATGCCGAAACATGATTCAGATTGGTTTGCAAAAAAGCCGCTGGAACGCCCTTCTTATGTCAATGCACACGTCTTTCTTATATGAATCAAAGCGTGGCAGTGATAAGGCGCTGGATGAATTTCTGAATCAGCAGGTTACTAATCAGACTAAATGGCGAAAGGAGTCTAAAGCGACAAAAGCAGAAGCCGATTATGCGTATGCTTTCCTTCAATGGTGTGATGCATTGTCGCTCGTGCTGTGCATGAACCATATTCCTCCTGAAGGGCGACGTTTAGAAGTGAGCGTTGGGCCAGAGGCTATTTCTTATTACATCCGTCAACGCATTGATGGCTCATTAGCCATGGATCCCTGGCCATTTGATACACCACTAATTGAGGTGCACGTCGAGACGTTTCAGTTGACGCAGTTGGTTTTTAAGAATGATAAGCAGCTCTATAACGCGCTACAAAATGGCGAAATAGCGCCAAAAACGTGGATGTTTAAAGAGCAGGAGTAATTCTATGATTTCGTAGCGTTACTTCCCACTGGACTTATCTATTGTTTTTCAGCCCGGTAAGCAGATGTTCTAAGCCGTTCAGTCTGATTTCGTACATTGTTTGCAGCAACATGCCCAGCTTTCCAGTTGGAAATCCTTTTTGTGCGAACCACTCTAAATAGGCCATCGGCAACGCCCTGATCAACTGGTCTTTGTACTTGCCAAACGGCATTTTATAGATCAGTAATTCTCTTAATAATTCGCTGTTACCCTGGGGTTGTTCGTCGGTCATTTGATTTATTTCTAAACAGGGCTTCCTGACTAGCTAATAAGTAGTAATAGGGCTGTGATGTCGGGTTTGAGAACCGCACGGGCGGTCCCGCCGGCATCACAGCAAAACCTCGCTAAACTAACTAACCGCCGATTCAAGCAGACGGATTGTACCCGCTGTGGCGTCGATTTCGGCGTCGATACCCACCGGAACCGTAAATTTATCGCTAATGTGGCCAATCATTGCTCCCGAATAAGCTGGTTTGTCTAAAGGGATAATATGCTCGGTTAGCACATCCTCCAGCGTTAAGGAGCCATAACCACCGCTCCCCGTACCACAGTCACTACATTTGCCGAAAACGAAGCCAGCAATCTGGTTTAGAATACCGGCCAATTTAAGATGCGTTAGCATCCGGTCCATCCGATAAATCTCCTCGTGTGTATCCTCGACAAATAGAATTGTGTTTTGCCAGTCGGGCAGATAAGTCGATCCAATCAGGTGGCTCAGTACGGTTAAGTTGCCGCCTACCAACCGTCCTCGGGCCAGCCCCGGTCGAATTGTTGTGATACGATTCTGTGTTTGCGTAAGATTATCGCCTTTTTCGGTGGGGTTGCGCATGGTCAGCGTTTCGCCTTCAATGAGCAAACGTCGGAACCAGTCAACCGTATAGGCGTTGAAGGTGGCTGAGGCAACCGGGCCATGAAATGTTACCAGACCGGTTTTGGCGTAAATCGCTAGTAGTAAAGCCGTAATGTCACTGTAGCCGATTAGGGTTTTTGGATTGCGTTGAATCAGATTATAGTCAAGAAGTGGCAGCAGACGAGCGGAGCCCCAACCGCCGTGAATAGCCATTACAGCTTTAACAGAACGGTCGTCGAAAAAGGCATGTAAATCGGCGACCCGGTCGGCATCACGTCCGGCAAGGTAGCCGTACCGATTGTATATATGCGGTCCCAACTTCGTTTTAAAACCTAATACCTGAAGCGATTCCTGGGCAATCTGTACCGTTTCGCGGCTGTAAGCGGGCGCTGCCGGACAAAGTAACCCAATGGTATCGCCTGGCCGTAATCGGTCGGGCTTTATGAGTGTATTTGGCGGCTGGCTGGTCGACAGCGAGAGAAAAGGGGCCAGTGTAGTGGCCTGCAGAAATGAACGGCGTGAAGGCATCAGGCAAGGGGAGGATTCAACATCAGTGCAGAAAGATAACCGAAAATAGAGTAGTGGTCAAGTAAATTTAGTAGCTTCATTACCTTCTGAAGTTTTACAATGATGAACGTAACTTTACATCGGCAGGAGACCTTTTTTGCCGATAATAAGAACTAGTAAAACGATCAATTAACCCCTAAAAACCAGTACTTCATGATTACTAAACTACCTGTTCGATTCGCATTCGCTCTTGTCGCCCTGCTTTGGGCGTTTTCGGCCGTTCAAGCGGCTAAACCGATGATAACGATTGCTCAACTTACGGCTGAGTGGCAACGTGCAAAGGAATACACAAAGGAGTATTTGGATGTCATGCCCGAAGATGGAATGGGCTTCAAACCTACGCCTGAAATTCGCAGTTTTGCCGAGCAAATGCTCCATTTGTCCAATGCGAACTACAATTTTGGCGCGACGGCCAGCGGAAAAACAAACCCATTTCAAGGGAAAAAAATGGAAGAAATGGCCGATCTTAAAACCAAAGCTGCACTTACCAAAACCGTTATGGACAGCTATGATTTTATGATCGACGCGGTGAAAGGATTAAGCGACGCTCAACTGGCCGAAATGGTAAAAATGGGACCTCGTGAAATGACCCGTGAGGTAGTTTTGGCAAAGGCCTTTGAACACCAAACGCACCACCGGGGACAATGCACCATCTATATTCGGATGAAAGGTGTTAAGCCACCAAATGAAAAATTGTTTTAACGTAAAAAAGGCTCGCCAATGGCGAGCCTTTTTGGTTAACTGAGTATGGACTCAGGCAACCAAAACATATAGAACGATCGGAGGTTATAAGGGACAAGGTTTCCAAATGCCTTATGCTCAATGGGGTATTTTCTTCCAGATTTAATGAGAAAATCACCACCAACGCTCAACTTACTGATTGGTTTAGCACTGCTTCTGACAGCATGCCAGACAAAAAAACCTCAAGCTCCAAAAGCAGAAGGTTTTGATCCGCCAATTCCGCAGACTATGTCCTACGTGGCCGGGCCAATTACGTTTCAACTTCAGGAATTAGCAAAGAAAATTAACAAAGAACTTGATCCGGTGCTGGTGGGAAAAGAGACAGCAGATGGCAAG
>JANXVQ010000971.1 GCA_025351545.1 Spirosoma sp. | reverse complement strand
GGGAGGTAAGCAGTGGAAGCAATAATCTCGGTTTTCGTTGTGTTCGGGATAAGTGAAAAACAGAACCGCCCGGGCGGTTCTGTTTTTCACTTATCCCGAACACAACGAAAACCGAGATTATTGCTTCCACTGCTTACCTCCCCTTTCCCGCGACTACCCGCTTTGTATCGGATGCAATACTGATCACTGCACAAAAACGAGCCGCCCCGCTGCACACGTTTCACCGCACCCGGCTCGTCGGGGTCATAACTATCGCTTGGTCCCTGCGGGTCACTCTTCGGTGATTTCATGTAATAATCAGGCCGATACAAATCCTGACACCACTCCCACACATTGCCATCCATATCATACAACCCGTATGGATTGGCCGGAAATGATTTTACGGGAGCCGCTCCAACAAAGCCATCTTCGGTCGTGTTTTTCGACGGAAAGTCGCCCTGATAGATATTGGCAATCCATTTTCCGGCCGGTTTCAATTCATTTCCCCAGTAATAAGTCCGGTTGCCTTTTCCGCCCTGTGCCGCAAACTCCCATTCAGCTTCCGTTGGCAGGCGCTTTCCGGCCCACGTTGTATAGGCAACCGCATCGTCGTAACTAATATGGATGACCGGCTCGTTTTCATGTCCGTTGATACTACTTTTCGGACCGTTGGGATGCTGCCAGCTTGCTCCTTTTATATACTCCCACCACTGCAACGGATTTGCCAGCGAGACTTTTTGAGCGGGTGGCGTAAACACGGCAGAACCCGGCACCAACTGCTCGGCTGGGACGCCCGGATAATCACCTGGATTTAGCGGTCGTTCAGCAACGGTTTTGTAGTTCGTTTCGGCCACAAAACGGGCAAAATCAGCATTAGTAACTTCATGCTCATCCATCCAGAAACCGTTGACCGTAACCGAATGCACGGGCCGCGCATCCGGAAATTCGTCGGCGCCCATTTGAAATGTGCCACCGGCTATCCAAACCATTTTATCGGTGTTAGTGGCACCCAATTTACCACTGGAAGCCGCCTGACGAACAGCCATTGCGCGAGATGGCATTCCCTTCGCAACACAGTAAGCACCCGTGTCGGCCGCTTGCGCCTGTTCGTTTGTTGATTGATTAGCCGGGTTACAGCCCACCAACACAATAAAAAAGGCGCAGAACAGTAAGGCGTTAAGTATGTTAAATCTCACTTTCCAAAATTTTTCCTGCCTCATCATCCTTATATTTCTGTATCTGTCCCTTTAGCCTCGTTTTCAGGTCAGCAGTTATGGTTTCTGAGCCTTTTGTACCGTACAGGTTATGCAGTTCGTGCGGGTCTTTTTTGAGGTCATACAACTCCCAAAAATCTTTCGGCCCGTAGAAACGAACCAATTTGTGGTGGTCCGTACGTATCCCGAAATGCGGGTAAACATGGTGCGGCTTCGGGAACTCGTAGTAATGATAATAGGCTTCCTTGCGCCAGGGTATTTTTTCACCTTTCAGTAACGGCAGAAAAGATTCACCCTGAATGTCTTTCGGGATGGCGGTTCCGGCCAGATTTAGTAACGTTGGTGCCCAATCGATATTGGAAATCAGTTCGTCGATTTGAGTGCCGGGCTTAATCACGCCCGGATAGCGAATGACGAAGGGCGTTTTCAATGATTCTTCGTAAATAAATCGTTTGTCAAACCAGCCGTGTTCGCCCAAATAAAATCCCTGATCGGAGGCATAAATGACGACTGTACTTTTAGCCAGACCAGTCTTATCCAGATGGTCCAGCAACGCGCCGATGTTCCGATCCAGAGAGCGGGCCGTTGCCAGATAATCCTTCAAATACCGTTGATATTTCCACTCGGTCAGGGCTTTTCCGGTGAGTTTTTTAGCGTCGAATTCCTTGCTGACTTTATGCTCATAATAGTCATAAAACGGCTTTTTCTGGTCGGGTGTGAAACGGCTATAGATATCGCTTTTTTTATAGTCGGCGTGTACTTTCAAATCCTCTTTCAAGCGCATCGTTTTGTCGATGGTCATGTCCTGATTCTTAGCGGCTTCGCGACCTGTATAGTTGTCATAAAACGTCGCAGGCAGCGGAAAATTAACTGTATCGTAAGCGCCTAAATCGGGCAAATCGGGCAACCATTCGCGATGAGTGGCTTTGTGGCCTACCACCAGAAAAAACGGTTTCAAGTCGTCGCGCTTATTGATCCAATCCAACGAAAGCTTCGTCACGACGTTGGTAACGTAGCCGGGATACCGAACTGTATCGCGTTTTGAGTTGACAAAATCCGGATTGTAATACTGCCCCTGACCGGGCAGAACGTTTATATAGTCGAACCCATTTGGCAAACTACCAAGGTGCATTTTACCTATCCAGGCCGTTTGGTAGCCGTTTTTCTGCAATTCTTCGGAGAACACCGGCTGATTTACGTCAAATACTTTTTCGTTCACTTTATAGCCGTTCAGGTGACTATATTTCCCGGTGAGTAATGTGGCCCGACTAGGCCCACAAATGGAATTGGTTACAACATTGGTGTACAAAATAGCCCCTTCGTTGGCGATGCGGTCAATATTCGGCGTTTTTGCCAGCTTGCTTCCATAAGCACTAATGGCCTGATAAGCATGATCGTCGGAGAAAATAACGATAATATTGGGTGGTACGGCATTCCGGCGCGTTGGTGGCGCATCTTCCTGCTTTTTGGTGGTACAGGCAGCCATAGCCAGCAGACAGAAAAGCAGCGTGGAGAAAGCAACGGTGTAGCGAACGAGATTCCTTCTATTCATCACGGTTTCATTGGTTAAGTCAAAGCAGACAGTCTTCAGGTCAAAGTCCATACCCATCCATTTCTTACTTTTCGAATCAGCCCTTCATTAATCTACACTCCAACCAGTTTGGCCAGTTCCTGCCACGAAATAAGGCCAATGGCTATGACAGCCAACCCCAGACCAATTTTGTTCGCGGTGGAAAGTTGTTCCCGGAAGAACAGAGCGGCCAGTAAGGCAGCCAGCAAAATAACCCCAATGTTGTAAAGCGGGTAGACAAATGCGCCGTTACTGCCAAAAGCCGACAACGCCAGCAGCAATGTGTAGAAGCTCAGAAAATTCGGTATGCCGAGGGTTACGGCTCCAACCAGACTCTTGGCCTGAATCGTTTCCTTACCCTGAATTACCCGCACAATCAGCATCACCAGTCCGGCCGCAACAGCGCCCAAAACCATTGTCAGCGTAACCTGAATGGTTTTATCGGCCGACGGAATGTAGTGAAGATTCATGTAATTGATCATGGTGTTCGTTGCGCCATACAACAAAAATACGCCGACTGGCAAGAGAACATTTACGCCTGATCGGGAGGGTTTCAAGGACGAAGAAGTGTCCTGATTTGATGCGGCTGGCTCTTTCTTGTACGTACTCAGACCCACGGCTACCACCGCAAGCACCAAACCCAAATAGTTGAGCGTATCGAAACCAGACGACCCTCCACCCGTACGAAAAACGAACAGGCTAAAACAGACCGGAATTACCAGCGACAGATTGTTGGCCAGCGACGTAACCGTAATACCCATGCGCTGCGTGGACGCCCCCGACAACAGAAACGTCAGAATAAAACCCACGCCAAGCCCCAGCGAAAGCCACGTCCAGGTCTGGGAAAAGTCGATTGTAAACGATTGTCCGGCAGGTAATAACAGCAGTCCCGTCAGAAAGCAAACCGGATAATTGAATACAATTGCCTGAAAGGTATTGACTTCATAACGCGGAAACACCCGAAAATTCAGCAGCAAAAGTACCGAAAGCAGGATGCTGAGGCCTAAAAAGAGCATGAGCGAAGGTATCGAATGGGTAATTTTCGGGCTAAGTTACTTCATGGTTCGGTTGTGCGCTTATCTTTAAACGCTATTCCGGAAAATGGCTCCTTCGTTATGAACAAGACTCTACGGCTTATATTTACTTTCCTATGGTTATCAACGGCGCTGTCGTTCGGGCAGCAGAAGCTGGCGGTTTCGGCAACGGTCGCGCCTACCCTCTCGAACACACTTTACCATACCCGTTTTTTATATCCCGAAAGTGACGGTCAGATTGTTGAGCCTGTTTACCTGACCGGAAGTAAGTGGGCGTCGGGTTATTCGGCTGGCCTGTCACTCGTGTATACCTACGCGCCGGGCTGGTCGGTTTCATCGGGCATCTGGTATCAACAACTAACGACAAGACAGGCTCGTCAGGCGGCTGCGGGCGAGGGAACAACAACGCTCCGCAAACGGGCCATCCGCATTCCCCTTCTACTAAACTACGCGTCGTCGACGAAACGGCTATCTCCTTATTTTTCA
>JANXVQ010000949.1 GCA_025351545.1 Spirosoma sp. | reverse complement strand
AACATTTCACTTCCTACACAATGGCAGCCATGCTGGTCGGCTATGTTATCGGCATTATTGCCATTCCACGGCTTATCAGCCAGGAGAAAGCGCTAACATATTCAGCTATTCTAGGGCTGATTCTGACGATGCTTTCTATATTTTCCCAAGGCTATGTAACCATTTATCTGATGGCGGCTATGGGATTAGCCAACGCTCTGATGTGGCCTGCTATTTTCCCTATGGGCATTCGGGGATTAGGCCGTTTCACCAAAATTGGTTCGGCTTTGCTTATCATGGGTATATCCGGAGGAGCTGTTTTGCCACTTATTTTTTCTCAGGCAAGCCCTGCAAATCATCCACAACAGGGCTTTTGGGTCGTGGGCGTTTGCTATGCCTTCATTTTATATTATGCCGCAGCAGGTCATAAGAAAAAAAGTTGGTAGTGTCATTTAATATAGCACTGGAAAACAATGACATCGCTAGAGATTTGCCCTATGTGCGGAGGGCACAAAGAAGCTGGCCACACTACATATAGTGTAGACCTAGGTGATGGATTAGTAGTTGTTCGTCATGTTCCAGCTATGATTTGCAATCAATGTGGCGAAGAGTGGATTGACAATAAAACGGCTCAACTATTAGAAGACATAGTTGTAGAAGCACGCCTAAAAAAACATCAATTAGAAGTATTATCGCTTTGATTTCGTCATCAACCAAACTTACCATTACGGCTTCGACGCCCGGCCGCATCTGCTTTTTTGGCGAACATCAGGACTATTTAGGCTTACCTGTGATTGCGGCTGCTATTTCGCGTCGGATTCAGGTGGCCGCGCATCAGGCAGAACAACGAGGCTTCCGGCTCGATCTGCCTGATGTTAATGGTTCAGTCAACATTCCATTTAATGGAAAACCGCTGCCCTATCCGCAAAGTCGGGATTATTTTCGCTCGGCGGTAAATGTTTTACTGCGAGAGGGATTCACGTTTGGAAAGGGCATCGAAGGCGATGTTCACGGCAATATTCCGATTAATTCGGGGACATCGAGTTCATCGGCTTTACTCGTTACGTGGCTTACTATTCTTACGCAACTCGCCGATCAACCACGCCAGCTTCCTGCCGAACAAATAGCTGAACTCGCTTATGTAGCCGAGGTACTGGAATTTGGCGAACCCGGCGGTATGATGGATCATTATTCAACCGCCGTTGGCCATGTAATTTATTTGGAATCGCAACCCAAAATCCGGCTAGAAAAACTCAATCCACCTCTAGGCACATTTGTACTCGGCGACTCGCAGGAGCCGAAAGACACCATCGGTATTTTGGGGCGGGTTAAATTTGGGATGCTGGCCATTATCAAGAATCTAAAAACGATAAATCCCCATTTTTCGCTGGACGAATCAGCTAGTAATGAAGCGGCCGAATTCAAGGATTTCCTGACGAAAGATGAATACATTCTTCTCAAAGGCAATCTGGAGAACCGCGATATTTTACGCGATGCTCTAATCCTGTTAAAAACGCCAATTGGTCCGGGAGAATCCTTTGATCACGTTCGTTTTGGCCAACTCCTGACCGCTCATCAGGCCAATCTCAGGGATGCCCAACGAATTTCGACACCTAAAATCAATCGAATGCTCGACGCAGCCCTTACAGCCGGTGCTTTAGGTGGCAAAATAAACGGCTCAGGTGGCGGAGGTTGTATGTTTGTTTACGCACCCGAACGGCCCGAAGCGGTTGCCGAAGCCATTGAGCAGCAAGGGGGAAAAGCATATATTGTAACTGTTGCCGAAGGAACTACGGTAGCAAAGGAGTAGACCTTTTATTACAGTCAGCTTCCTTGGAGCAGTAACACCTTCATCTACCGAACATTAGCCGCTCGCTGGGCTGGGAACCACGAGGTTAAAACAGTCATTAAAACGGTCAGAACGCCGGTCAGTAAAATATCATTGGTGTCCAGGCGAACGGGGTAAGCGTCAACAATTGAGCTGATCATCCCCATTCGGGCGAACCCGTATGTTTCCTGCGCCAGGCAAAGTCCAACCCCCAATATCAGGCCGGCAAACGCCCCCGTCAGGGCAATGATTGCCCCTTCGGTCAGGAAAATCCAGCGCACCATCTGCCTCGTCGCGCCCAATGCATACAAAATTCGGATATCTTCTTTTTTTTCGATGACCAGCATCGACAAGGAAAAGAAAATATTGATTGACGCAATGAGAATAATGAATGACAATGTCAACGCCACGAATAGCTTCTCGACGCGGATGGCCCGGTAGAGATCAAGGTTTAAATCGTCACGGCTTTGTACGGTTAAATCATTTCCAACTACGTCCTGCAAGGCTTGTTTAGCTTTGTTTTCGTCGGTGCCGGGCCGAAGCTGTATTTCCAGACTCGTTACTTCATCTGGTTTATTGCCAAATAAGGTTCGTGCGACAGTGATGGGCGCCAGCACAAAGTTATCGTACTTCGACTCGATGAAAAATATCCCGGAAACCGTTAGCGCTTCGCGATTAAATGCGTCGGAATTAAGTACACTGAATGTCTGCCCACTCTGTGGATAAAGAATCTCCAGGGGCGTTAAAATATCAACCGGCGAAATAGTCAGGTCGTTACGGACGCCATCGGCCACAATCGCATAGTTCACGCCATCCCGGCGAAGAAGTAGTTTTCCTTCGAGTAGGGATGAGTCGAGTTGCTTACGCTGGAGATAATTATCATCCACGCCTTTTAGTCGCACTACAGTCTGAGCGTTACCGTAGCGAGCCAGCGCGTTGTCCTGCGCCACAGACGTCAACAAGCTAACCCCTGTGGTCTGGCGCAGACGCGTTAGCAAAGCAGGTGGGGCTAAAAACCGTTTTCCCTGTTTCGGCGCAACCGTCATATCGGCCTCGAACGTTTTGAATATCTGCCGATTCAGCTCTTCCATGCCATTAAACACCGACAGCACCACAACCAGCGCCATTGTACCGACGCCCACACCGAGCATCGATAAAATAGACAACCAGCTAATGAAACTGCGTTTTTTGCGGGAGAAAAAATACCGACGGGCAATCCAGACAGGAAGGTTCATTATTTACGTAGTGATTGAGCAATTGAGTGAATAAGCGATTGATCTGCGAATATTATTCACTCAATCATTCATTCATCTGACCACTAATTATCTTCGTCCTCTTCTGCCGGGGCGGGTGGAATTTCGAGGCCAGAGAAGAGTTTATCCATTTTGTCGGCATAGTCAGCTGTGTCGTCCAGAAAGAAATGCAGTTCGGGAACAATGCGCAGTTGATGCCGAACCCGGTCGCCGAGATGCTGGCGAAGCACTTTACTTTTCTCCAAAATTGAGTCCAGCAGCATCTGCTTATTCTTGGCAGCCAGAAAACTAAGATACACCCGTGCGACACTCAAATCGGGCGATATGCGCACGCTTGTGACCGTGATAAATGCGCCATTGAACAAATGCGGCACGTCGCGCTGAAAAATTTCACTTAAATCTCGCTGTAACTGCCGGGATACTTTTTGCTGTCGTTTCGATTCCATATTATCGGTACTTGGGTACTAACCTGAACGGTCCTACTGAACGAATGGTTTACATTCGTCCGAACCTCTATTTTGCAAATATCCGCCCATTTTTCCGTTCTGCCGAAATTGCCTGTAATTTTACCGTGAACAGTTGCCAATATCTGGTTACCCACACTGGCAATTTGCCTCTGATTGTTCACCGATACCTGATAACTGTTAACTCCTTTGCTACGTTTCTTTCAACCTTATTTCTCTTACCAATACGTTAGTTTGTTGGGATTGCTGGTCATTATCCGGTTGCCCCTGCTGCTACATCCGTTTCCGCTATTGATTCCTGAATTAAACTGGATGATTGTGGGCGAGCAAATGAGTCAGGGCAATTTGCTTTACCGCGACATCTGGGATAGTGTCAGTCCCCTGTCGGCACTGGTTTACTGGGGAATAAACAGTGTATTTGGCCGGTCGCCACTAGTACTTCACGGGGCCGCAACGCTGGTGTCGGTCTTTCAAATCCTTTATTTTAATTACCTGACCAACAATCGGGATGTGTATCCAGACCGGTCGTTCTGGCCGGGACTGATTTATATGCTGTTCATGCATCTCTCGTTCGACTGCCTGACGCTCTCGCCCGTGCTGATGTCAACGAGTTTTCTGCTGCTGGCCTTCGGAACGCTCATTAAACAGATGGACCGCCGGGGTGCCACCGACGAAGTATTTGAAGTGGGCTTTTACATTGGTCTGGCCGCGCTGTTTTACCTGCCTTCGGCTTTGTTTATACTCTGGGCGATCCTGTCGCTGCTGTTCTATACGGGTGCCACGTTCCGGCAGTATTCCCTCTCGCTGTTTGGGTTTTTGTTTCCATTTGCCGCCACTGTTTTATTTTATTACCTCTCCGATAGTCTCGACGATTTCAATCGAAATCTGCTGGCATCGGTGTTTCGGGTTCGGCAGTATTCATTATCCGATTTTCAATCGCTGATAGCCTCGTTATTTATTCCGCTGGGATTGGGGATATTGGGCTTTCTGAGCCTGTTTAATCGGGCGGGTCGATACGTTAACTTTCAGCAGCGGATACAGCAAATTATGGCGCTCTGGTTTGTTATTGCCGTATTGACCATTTTGCTGATGCCGTTTCTGGCCCCGATGGTATTTTTGAGTTTTGTGCCCCCAATGGCCTATTTTGCCTTCTATTATTTCGAGAATATTCGTAAAGCCTGGCTGGCCGAAATCACGTTCCTGATTGCCTTTTCGCTGATGCTTTTATTGTTTTATCAGGGGGCAATAGGCCTGATTCCTGGGGCCGATCTGGGCCGGTTGAGTAGTTTACAAGTGCAGGCCTCTCCGTTGCCCAAAGACATTACAAACCAGCGCGTGCTCATTATTGGTGAAGACCTGAGTGCTTACCGCCAAAATCGTCTGGCTACTCCTTACCTAAACTGGGACCTGGCGAAGTATGACCTCAAAAATCTGGATAATTACGAATCAGTTATTAACGTGTTCGATCATTTCCGGAAAGATCCGCCCGATTACATTATAGATCGGGAAAACGTGGTCGAAAAACTGTTTCAACGCGCGCCAGCGTTAGCCCTTCGGTATGAAAAAACGACCACAGCAGGTGTGTATAAGCGAAAATGGTAAGTGGGAAACCTATAAGGTTTATAAAACCTTATAGGTTTATAAAACCCATCCTCTATGACTGCCTCTTTTACTAATAAACGAACAAACCTGTATATTTTTCTGAGTGCGGTATTCCTGACCAACGCGCTCATCGCCGAAATTATTGGTGTCAAAATCTTTTCGGTCGAAACACTATTGGGAACGAAACCGGCTCATATTCATCTATTTGGCGATTTCATTCTGGACTTCAACCTCACCGCAGGAGCCGTCATCTGGCCGTTTGTGTTCATTACCTCCGACATTATTAACGAGTACTTTGGTAAAGCGGGCGTTCGGCGTATTTCGTTTCTGACAGCTGGGTTCGTTGGCTTTAGTTTCCTGATCATTTTTGCGGTTACGATGCTGCCACCCGCGCAATTCTGGCTCGATGTGAATGCCAAAGACACTGTTGGAAACCCAATTAACATCAATAACGCCTTTCAGATGATATTCCGGCAAGGGCTGGGCATCATTGTCGGCTCGTTGACGGCCTTCCTGATTGGGCAGATTCTGGACGTATATATTTTCCACTCGCTCCGAAAAATTACGGGCAACCGGAAAATCTGGCTTCGCGCTACCGGCTCAACGCTGGTTTCGCAGTTAGTCGATTCATTTGTGGTGTTGGGAATTGCCTTCTATATTTTTGGAAACTGGTCGCTCACGCAGGTACTGGCGGTGGGAATTATCAATTATATTTACAAAGCTACATCGGCCATTGTCCTGACGCCCGTGCTCTACATAGCCCATTATTTCATTGACCGCTATTTAGGCAAGACACACGCAGAGGAGTTGGTAAACGAGTCGGCAATGAGTTCATTCATGTAATAAAGCCTTATGAGAAAGGTCGTCCTGCTGAGCTTTTTCTGGATAGTCTGGGTGCCGACACTCGCCCAAAATGCCGTTCTTACACGAGGGCCTTATCTGCAACTCGGTACGCAGACGGGTGCTACCATTCGCTGGCGGACTGATATAGCCACTATAGGAAAGGTCACTTATGGTTTGTCGGCGGGTAGCTTAACGGGCAGCGCTGTCGAAAGAGCCAGTACCACCGAACATGAGGTGAGCGTTACGGGGCTAACCCCCGACAAGCAATATTTTTACAGCATCGGCACCACGACTCAAGTGTTGCAACAGGGCACAGATAACTATTTTCTGACGGCTCCCCTTGCCGATACAAAGCGGAAAATTCGGGTTGCCTCCTTCGGCGACTGCGGCATGAACCCCAATAACAACCAAACCAACGTTCGGGATGCCTTCCTAAACTTTCGGGGCACTACACCAACTGATCTTTGGATGCTTATTGGGGACAATTCCTATGATGGCGACGATCCGCAATTTCAAGTCAACTTCTTTGAACCTTATCAGACTACTCTGATGAAGAATTCAATGCTTTTTGCCGTTCCCGGAAATCACGATTACAACAATAATGCGACGCTGGCCGCTACGCACAACATTCCTTATTTCTCAATTTTCAGTTTCCCGACCAACGCCGAAGCTGGTGGTGTTGCTTCAGGCACCGAAGAATGGTATTCGTTCGACTATGGCCCTATTCACTTTGTTATGCTCGATGGTTTTGGTAAACGAAACGTTGGCGGAACAGACATACGATTCTACTCCGATACAACTAACCATCCCGAAGCAATTTGGTTAAAGCAGGATTTAGCCGCAACGACGAAGAAATGGAAAATTGTCTATCTGCACTTTCCTCCCTATAGTCAGGGCTCGCATAATTCCGAAACCGATCCTGATTTAATCGCTATTCGCCAGCGGATTAACCCTATTCTCGAACGCTTTGGTGTAGACATGGTTTTGCTCGGCCATAGCCACAACTATGAACGCTCCTACCCGCTCCACGACCAGTATGGACCCATGAGTGATTTTACAAATAATCCATCGGCTTACCGTTTCCCAAAAGACAATAGCACAGGGCGTTATGACGGTTCGGCCAGTTCCTGCCCTTATAAAACCACATCCAAAAAAAAGAAACAGGGCACCGTTTATGTTCTTTCTGGCTCGGCTGGCGCACTAGGGTATAATCCCGCTTTAAGTCCTCATCCAGTCATGGTATCTACGCAACGACTGACCGGCGGTTCATTTTTTTTTGAAGTTGACGATAATCGGCTCGACGCTAAGTTTATCCAGCCCAATCCACCCGCTTCCTACTCCATTAGTGATCAATTTACGATAATGAAAGATGTGGAAAGAACGCAAGTAATAACCATTTCCGCTGGTCAATCGGCCACGTTAACATCCTCATTCATTAGTGATTATTTGTGGAGCAATCCTGCTAATGCAAGCTTTTCCTCATCTACCCGCTCCGTTGTCGTTAGCCCGGCTGTCGGCACCAGCAATACGTATGTGGTGCGGGATAGCAAAAACTGCTTACAGGATGTATTTACAGTGCAGGTGATTGGTTTGAGTACCATGTATACTGTTAAAACGGGCAACTGGAACGATCCAACAGTCTGGTCGGGGAATCGACTTCCAACCAGTGGCGATGTGTTACAGATAAAATACCCTCTACTCATTCCAGCCAATACAGAGGCTCATGCCTTACAGGTGGTTTTCGATCCGGGTATCAAATTGTCTTACGGTACAAATGCCCACCTCCGGCTGAAGTTGTGAACAGTTAGCTAACCATTAGTTACGTGACATCGGGTTAATGGAGTTGAACTAAATGACCGCAGAAACACTTTTTCCTTTTTCGTGATGTCGGGTTCTCAAACCCGACGCAATTGCTGAC
>JANXVQ010000925.1 GCA_025351545.1 Spirosoma sp. | reverse complement strand
CAAAACATTAAAGGATTCAATGCCTTTGTCCGTGATTTCCATCCTTCTTTTCTGGAAGAAATGGTGCTGATGGGGTTAAATGCCCCAATCCGCATTGGAAACGTAATGGTATTACCGGGCGATCTGGTGATAGCGCAACGGGAAGGCGTTCTGTTTGTGCCAGCCCATTTAGCCGAACAAGTTGTCAGCACCTCCGAATTTGTTACCCGCAAAGATCAGTTTGGTTTTGAAACGGTTAAATCAGGACGCTACACGACCGGCCAGATAGATAGCCAGTGGACAGAGGAAATCAAAGTTGATTTCCTTAAATGGCTCGGTCAACATCCCGAATTAGGCGCCATGACCAAGCCTGAGTTGGATAAGATGATGAGCAAACGAACCTGGTAAATAGCTGACTTTTGGGTCCCCGCCAATTCTGGTGGGGCCTTTTTATAACAGCCGGAAACTCATCCGGTGGTATTTTGTCGGACCAAACTGCCGGATAGCCTCACGATGAACAGCCGTTGGATAGCCTACGTTCTGCGCCCAGCCATACGCCGGAAATTCCAGTCCAAGTTGCGCCATCAGGTCGTCCCGGTAAGTTTTTGCCAATACCGACGCGGCTGCTATAGACAAAAAATGCGCGTCGCCTTTGATAATGCACGTATGCGGAATCATTGGATACGGCACAAAGCGGTTGCCATCCACCAATAAATGCTCGGGCTTGATTATCAGCGAATCTACAGCTCTGTGCATGGCCAGAAAGCTGGCTTTTAAAATATTTATCCGGTCAATATCTTCGTGAGATACTTCGGCCACGGCCCAGGTCAGCGCGTCGCGTTCGATATCTTTTTTCAATAGCTCCCGCTGCCGACGAGATAACTGCTTGGAATCGTTCAGAATGGGATACGTATAATCCTTTGGCAGAATCACCGCAGCCGCCACAACGGGTCCGGCCAGACAACCCCGACCAACTTCATCTAAACCGGCTTCAATAGCCTCGGCATTATAATAAGATTTCAGCATTCGTTAGTCCTCCAGTACATTGCCAAAAATTGTATTTTTCAGGAATAAAGTAATTAACAAAAACGAAATTCCCCAATACATATAAACTCGATAATAGTCCTGCACATCTTCATACACCTGAACACGAATAGGCGATTTTTCCAGTCGACCGATCTGCGCAAATACGGCCTGTAGCCGCCCGGCATCTGTAGCCCGAAAGAAACTGCCATTACCAATTGTGGCAATAGTTTTCAACACCCCCTCATCAACCGTAGTCGCCCTGGATGACGATGCACTCGGACGGCCAACCGCAATCGTGTAAAGTTTTATATTAAATGCTTTAGCCAAACGGGCGGCCGTAACAGGATCAATATTCCCGGCCGTATTATCGCCGTCACTCAGCAGAATAATAATCTTGCTACGCTTCGATTGCCATGGATTGGCCTCTTGCTGAACCGTATCCTTTTGCGAAACGGTTCGGTCGCGCATTCGATTAATACACCGGGCCAGCGCATCGCCAATGGCTGTTCCCGAGGTGCGAATCATGTTATCGTTCAAGTCGCTGAGGTACTGCTTTACTAAGCTGTAATCTGTTGTAAGGGGGCAAAGCGAAAAAGCTTCACCCGCAAAAACCACTAAGCCAATACGATCGTTTTTGCGGGAATTCACAAAAGTCTGGGCAACCCGCCGGGCCGCAGCTAAACGCGTAGGCGGCAAGTCTGTCTCGCTCATCGAGATAGATACGTCCATTGCCAGCATAATATCAATGCCTTCTGACTGTTCATCGCGTTGTTCACGGATAATTTGCGGACGGGACACCGCAATAAGCAAGCAGGCAACACCGCAAAAAACACTGACTGGAATCAGAAATCGCCCTAAACTCAGTAAGGAACGGCTCGCCTGAACGCGTCCTGATCTACCGCGGGAATGGGGCAAGTTAAGTTGCCCAAGCGACATATTCAGCCGCTGTTGTGCGTTCCGATGTAAATAATAGCGCAGTGAAAACAAAAACAAAATAACCGGAATGAGCCACAGTACCAGTGGGTGCGCCAGTTGAAACTGTTGCCATTGTGCCCGACTGAACCAATGAAGTGAGTACCAGGGTTCCATGCGGTTAGGACGAAGAGGATGGGTCAACCGAATTTATTTGCGACAGATTTTCATCCACCTGACTGTCAGAAAGCAGCAATTTTGACCGGCTACGAATGTACATCTGGGTAGCTATACCGCTTAAAACTTGTAGAGCAGACTGCGATTGGGCCGTAAAGGTGCCGCCATAAATCATCTGGTCGGCTTCGCGAAGGGCGTTGGTTACGCGATCATCGCGAAAACGGTCGGCCAGTTCGGGCGTGGTTAGCGAAATGTAAGGCTGAGGGTCTAATTGCTCTAAATACGTTTTC
>JANXVQ010000912.1 GCA_025351545.1 Spirosoma sp. | reverse complement strand
CTCGTAGAACTTCTTGAATAGGGTGGCACTAAGCAAATACTGCTGTTGCTGGTACTGCGTTTGAGCATAGTAAAACTGGGCCATCTCTGACTCCGTACTGCCTTTTAATACCGGAATCAACTCCTCGAATAGTAAACCGGCACGATACCAATCCCCTTTTTTATAGTACTGAATGGCGCCTTTGTACTTTGAGTCATCATTCCCGTTTTTCTGTAATTTTGAAAACGGACTGCATGAGGCAAGCAGAAACGCTACCCAAACCCCTAATAGAATCTTACCAATATGACGGTGTTGCATATGCTTGCAAAGATACAAAAAAAATAAAGGCTACACCGTTTTAACGACGATGGAGCCCGGCATAGTGCTGAAAATGATAATTTACTATCGCAGTTTAGGTTATTTTAACAAATATCCCTCAACTTATTGATGGCGGACAAGAAGCCGTTTTGTCGCAACTTTCTTGCCGTCGACAGAAAGCTGGTAAAGATAATAGCCAGTATCTAGCAGGCGGGTGCCAATGCGAACTTTACGATCATTCCGCTCGAGTTCATACTCGGCAATGGGCGTGCCCAGCACATTAAGTAAAACTAATTTAGCCTCGCCGGCAGCACTAAACTGATAGTCGACTTCAGCAACATCGTCGGCTGGGTTTGGATAGGCGTTGGAAACCCACAGTTTTTCGTTGTTATATAGCCTGTTTTCACCTTTCCCTTCCTGCGCTGGTGCTGCCGAGCGTGCCCCGCTCTCAATTACTGGCATACTCTCTGCGGCTGTCGCTGCCTTCGTGCCTGAACGAGTCATCATCAGAGAACGATAATGTTCATTGATGGCGCTGTTTTTGTTCAGCGTCATAGATCGGTCAAGTCCTGATAACGTTGGGTTGGAAGCAATGGAGAATCGCTGAGATGGTAAGCCCTGAGTTGTTGTTTTGCGTACTGATGAGCTGCGACCCAGTTCGAGTCGGCTGCCTTTCCGGGCATCAGAATCTCGTTGGGTAACCTGCGCCTGAAGCGGGATTGTCGCCGTTAGCAAGCCCATCAATAAACTAATAAGTATAGTTTGTTTCATGTAAGTCTACTTCATGTACACATATATTCACCACAAACCTATTCATCTTAAAAGACAAAGTCAACGGGCGGTTGTCTAAAAAATTGTTAAATGAATCAATTATTAACCTTTTGAACCAATTTTTGAGCCAAAGGTTTAACTATTACTTTATTTTTTAATGGTTTTCTAATTAATGGTTGTTCTACCGGAGGTATTTCGAGCCATAAAACTTGTCTCTTCGTTGGCTTTTCCGCTTCACGCCAACGAAATCCATCCAGCTGTTGAGCATCTTCAGTCAATTCTTTAGGTGGTACAAGTTGCGAATCCGGGTGGCCATAAAATCGAATCCGACCAACTTTATTATCGCTGAATTCAATGTGCATTCGACTGGATTCAACATGGTTCAACCCGATCAATTTATTCTTTTCATCAACAGCGTAATAAATACTCTGCCCGTTTCCTTCTACTAAAACCCGGTCGAGAACGGTTTGCTCCTGAGTCAAAACGGTGGTCGAAATCGGTAAGCCGCTTTTGTTTGTCAATACGCGTTTGGGCTGAGTATTCGTTGCAACGGCCGAGGTAGAATGTGGCGTTTTTCCCGTTGTTGAGACTTGTGCATCTGGATCTGTGACGGTTGTCGATACGATTTTTGTGGCAAAATAAGCTGTTACCGTGCGTCCTTTTATTTGATTATAATTCTTAAGTGTGTCGAGCGAAATAACGAATGATTTTGTTTTGAGAAACAGGGTGTGTATCCTGTTATTTTTAAGCACTGCCCGCATCGAATCAGCTTCCATCTGGTATTTATTCTGACTCCAGACAATGGGTTTTTTGAAAAAATAAATGGTCGAATCAACCATGTCGTAAATGAGTGAATCGCATTTACTTTGTAAGTCTGATTTGTAAAGAAATACGTTCTTTTGACCAAGCAATCGCCGGGTATTCGTCAGCTTATTATCGAAGGAAAATAGCGTGTCGGCTCGTAAAAAGAGTGTATCTTTTGTGGTTTCATTGGCGAGGCTTTTGGCAACGGCATGACCTGTTACGCGCGAAATACCCGCTTTGCCATTATACCGCACATGATCGCCGGTAATAATGGCTTTACGGTCTTTGGCAACCATGATGACGTTGCCTTTGGCAATGCCAAGCTCTGAAATATTATCGTAATAGAGCGAATCGCCCGTTAACCGGTATTTTGGTGTTTCGACCGTTGCCCGACGCTGAAAATTTGAAATGCCCGAGGTTGTATTGTATTGGCCTTCAATGGCAGTCAGCACACCGTCTTTGTTGGTGATGCGCGTTGGTCCCTGAAAAATGGCGAGCCGGGTTAAGGAATTATACAGCAGCGAATCAGCCGTAAGCGTACCTTTGGGATTTACTAAACGTACATTTTGACTGAATGTAAACAGCTTCGTGCGGGTGTTATAATAGCCTTCGCGGCTGGTAAGCACGTTTTCTTTATCGACAATTCGGCCAGGAGTTGGGTAATGCGCAATCCCCGACAACATATCGTAGTCGAGTTGGGTGGTCGTCAGGGTCATCTTTCGGTCGCGCAAACTCACATGACCACGTAAATTTGCCTGGCGGGTGTTTCCGTAATAAAACATTGTATCGCCCCGAACCGTAATGGTATCGCCCTGAATAATTTGGACATTACCGTAGGCTTCAATTACGTTGGTCGTGGCGTTTTGAATGGCAAGGTCGCAGTACATCAGGACCCCTTTTTG
>JANXVQ010000911.1 GCA_025351545.1 Spirosoma sp. | reverse complement strand
CTTGAAACCTCGATACGCAACAACCCATCGGATTGGTTATGGTCTCATAAGCGTTGGAAACACTGGCGTGGTAAGTACGAAAAAGTTGGCGCAAAGCTGGAATAGAAACTGCACCGGCAATCCCTTCCGGTGCAGTTTTATAGTTTACAACGAATCACGACGCGCTTTTCCGGCTCGCGATGAATCACGCTTGGCTTTTATTTTGTCGCCTTCTGCTCTGATTCCGGTCTCTGCTTTATCCAGTCCTGTATTCACGGCTGCACCAACCTTTTTAGCTTCCTTGCTAACGGCTTCATCAGCAACTTTCGCCTTTTCCTTAACATTCTGTCCAGCGTTTTTCATATCGTCTTTCAGGCGCGCTTTTCGCTCAGCACGCTCCTGCTGGCGAATCTCTTTCTTGCTCAGCGCTGTACTATCCTGAGCATAAGCGCCAACACTAATTAATAGGGCAAGTGCAAGAGCACTTAACAGCTTCGTTTTCATAACATTATTTTGGTTATCGAACAGGTTGTACATTCACTTAGTTAAGTTGCCTGACCCCTACGGGATTTGTGGCGAAACGTACATTATTTTAACTAACCGATTGTCTTTTTTGTTTTCCTGATTTTAGTTAACGAACTCACTGTCAGTTACAATAACCCTTTCACATAATAATCAGTCAAACGAACATTTACATTTAGCCTGGCGTTTTCTAAACAAATGGGCAACTCGCCGGAAATTGCTTTTTCCGTACCTTTGTCCGGTCAAACGGCCTTGCCGCTATCTGTATGCTCGATTCGTTGCTTTCTCCTTCCCTATCAGCCGTAACCGGTACGCCGGAGCAGCCTGATGTATCTATTCTCTACACATCTTCGCTTACTCAGTATATTCGTCGGAAAACGATCACGGTCAACATTGGTGATGTGCCGATGGGATCTGATTATCCTATTCGGGTTCAGTCGATGACAACGATCGATACGATGGATACCAAAGGGTCTGTTGAACAGGCAATTCGGATGATTGAAGCTGGTTGCGAATACGTTCGCATTACGGCACCAAGCGTAAAGGAAGCTCAAAATCTGGAAAATATTCGGAAAGAACTTCGGGCGCGAGGCTACACAACGCCCCTTGTAGCCGATATTCATTTTACGCCAAATGCCGCCGAACTCGCGGCCCGTATTGTGGAGAAGGTTCGCATCAATCCGGGTAATTACGCCGATCGGAAACGTTTCGAATTTATCGACTATACCGACGAAGCTTACGCAGCTGAACTGGAACGAATTCGCGCTAAATTTTTACCGCTTGTTCGTATCTGTAAAGAATACGGTACGGCCATGCGTATCGGCACCAATCACGGCTCACTTTCCGACCGGATTTTGAGTCGATATGGCGATACACCCGTTGGTATGGTTGAGTCGGCATTGGAGTTTCTGCGGATTTGCGAAGCCGAAAATTATTATAATACTACGCTGTCGATGAAGTCGAGCAACCCGCAGGTGATGGTGCAGGCTTACCGCCTGCTGGTGCAACGCTTGGATCAAGAAGGCTTAAAACCGTATCCATTACACCTTGGCGTAACCGAAGCGGGCGAGGCCGAAGATGGGCGAATTAAATCGGCGTTAGGAATTGGCACGTTGCTCGAAGATGGCATCGGCGATACGGTGCGCGTATCACTTACGGAAGAACCGGAACGTGAAGCACCCGTTGCAAAGGCATTAATTGACCGGTACACGAATCGGGCAGCAAGCAGCAAACCAGTATCGGCAATCACGAAATACCCAATTAATCCGTTTAAATACAGCCGACGAACGACACACGAAGTGGCTAATTTCGGTGGTCAGAACGTGCCGCGTGTCATTGCCGACTTTAGCCGGATACCGGTTACCGACCATAATACCTTGAATCCAATTGGCCATTTCTACTTGCCTGTACCCGACAAGTGGCGGATGAACGACCTTGGTGCTGACTATATATATACAGGTTCGCACCCGGCACAGTTTATGTTGCCTAACGGACTCAAACAGCTATTGGATTATGCGGTTTGGCAAACTATTTCGGATCAGCTTAACACCTACCCTTTACTCACGAGTGATGCCTATTTGTCAGCTCGTGCGAATCAGGTGCCGTTACAGGATCGCTTGAACTTTGTTCGCTCATCATTGACAGACTTGTCGGAGGAGTTACTCAATACATTACAGTCCGATCCAACGGCTGTACTGCTTGTCTCGACCGACAATGCCCATGCCATGCCAGAGTTGCGCCGGTTATTTGTCGAACTTATCAATCGTGAGTTAACTATTCCGGTTGTTATTTTGAGAAGCTACCCAAGTGTGCCCGAAGAAGATTTACCGCTCTATGCCGCTACTGATGTGGGTGGCTTGCTCATTGACGGCTTGGGCGATGGGATTATGCTGTCAAGTGGGACATCAGTGCTGTCGGGTTCTCAAACCCGACAAACTGGGACAAACGAAAATGTCGGGTTTGAGAACCTGACAGCACAAACTTCTGAACCCGGTGCGTTAAAAATCCTGAACAGTTTGTCCTTTGGGATTCTACAGGCGGCTCGCACGCGCATCACCAAAACTGAATACATTTCATGCCCATCCTGTGGCCGGACGCTGTTCGATTTGCAGGAAACAACGGCCCATATTCGGCAGCGTACCGACCATTTAAAGGGTGTTAAAATCGGAATTATGGGTTGCATCGTAAACGGTCCGGGCGAGATGGCTGACGCCGATTATGGTTACGTAGGTATTGGGCGAGACAAAATTGCCCTATATCGGGGTCAGCAGGTAATCAAAAAATCGGTTCCCGCTGATCGTGCGGTTGACGAACTCATTGACCTGATCCGCGAAGACAGCCGCTGGATTGAGCCAAGTTTAGTGACTGAATAATAACAGTAAATGGTAATGTTTTCATCACGTTAATTGTTATTTAAGTGAACAATTCTGTTCGACACAATATTAACTCTTTATCCACTAGAGACCGTTGGAGCGGTCTTTTATTCAGTAACAGCCTGTGAACAGATTCGTCGATTATCTAAAAATTGGTCCTGTGTTCGCCTATTTTCTGCGGGTGTTCCGCAAACCCGATCCCAACCAGCCGACCAGTGTAAACCTGCGGGTTATGCATGGCATTAATCGAATCTCAATTGTCATGTTCCTGTTTGCAATCATTGTTTATACCGTTCGCCACTGTGTCCGATGAATACAGAAACCCTACGTGAACACTGTATTAACAAACCCGGAGTTACAGAATCGTTTCCATTTGGTGGCGATGCGCTGGTGTTTAAGGTAGGTGGGAAGATGTTTGCCCTGCTCACCACCGAAAGCCAGCCAACAACCATTAATATCAAGTGTGACCCGGAACGAGCCGTACAATTACGGGAAGAAAATGATGCGGTAACACCCGGTTATCATATGAACAAGGCGCATTGGAACACGATCACGATTGATGGACGTGTTCGATCAGCTGACGTTCAGACATGGATCGACCATTCGTATGAACTTGTCAGGAAGAGTTTACCGAAGGTGGTGCAGGCGGAACTGGTATGAGTTAATTGCCTGCTGGGATGTGTCAAAATGACTAGTTTCGTAAGGGTAGAAAAAACAAGACTTGGTTATGGAAGTTGTACTGTTAAGTCTGTTGTTCGTGATTTATATGACCATTCGGTATTACCTGATGGACCACGATACCTCTGCAGACAAAGACAGAAAACGATTTCAGAAGGGAATTGAACTGGTCGAGAACCGGGACTTCACGGAAGCGCATCATTATTTCGATGAAGCAATCCAACAATACCCTAAATCGGCAATTACTTATGCCTATCGAGGAAAGTGTCAGCTTATCCAGGAGAATTATTTTTCGGCTATTTATGACTTGACCCAAGCTATCAATCGGGACAATACGCTGGCTGATTGTTACCTGGATCGTGGTATTGCCTTTTATCACACGGCCGAATATCAACAGGCTTTTCGAGAGTTTGACAAGGCTGTCTGGTATTTTCATGATGATCAACCCGATGCCTATCGCTGGAGGGCTTTGGCCCGTATTCAGGTTCGGCAATTGCCCCAGGCAGAAAATGATCTCCGTCGGGCCGTTGCCCTCGGCGACGAAAATTCATTCCATCTTCTTCTCCAGCCGCCTTTTACACGGCCGGTGTTTCAAAAGTGATAAAGTAGCTAATCCATACCTGACCCCTGAAGAGGTAAAATATGGATTAGTTGATTTATTTGAGTTTCCCCATTTGCTCCACATTTCGGCGCGTGTCTAAACGACTTTCCTGCGCTAATTCCATCGACTTTTGCGCGGCTTTTTGGGCATCAGCTGTTTTGCCGCCACGGCGATAAGCTTCCGCTAGTTCGAAGTATAGATCAGCCTGTTCTTTTGGGCCTGGTTTTAGAGCAAGCCCCTTATTTACCCATTTAGTAACGGTTGGGGCATCGGCCGCATCGGGGCTGGAACGATTAAAAAGCCGCGAAATGTACATGTACTCAGGAACTGTCAATTGATTGGAATTGACCTGATTATCCATTCGATCGACAGCTTTTCCAGTTTGGCGGGCACGAAAGTAGGCATTGACTTCCGGTAACAATGTCCGGTTTGCAGCCACTTTTGGATCAATCCCCATTTTGACCAAATCTTGTCGAACCTGCAAAATTTTTGCGACCGGATACTGTGCTCCGCGTCCACTAAACAGCGACGACATCAGGATGTTTTCGGCTACCTGCTGGGTTTCTTCGGCGCCGTATGCTTTCCGGTATACATCTAAGTGCCCAAGCATGTATTGAAACATCGGGTTTTCAAAATCCAGCACAAGCTTTTGCAGGGCCAGCCAATTTGTCTGATTGGCAAACGTCGCGGGCGACTGCTGGCGGGCATATTCGTTCATAGCCGCCATATTCGCTACGGTATCTTTTGTGACACGGCCAAACATGGCATAATCAATTAGAAAACTAGCCGACCGCTCACCCTGCTGATACCTGGCTTTCATGCTTTGACTACGTGACTGCGGATTGAGCGCATTCGTGCCATGCCGGATTACTTCATCAGTCGAGTTATTGCTCATCGCGAAATGAACCAGATTCTGCTGCGGATCGAAATATAGAAATAGTGGCAGCGATGGCACAAACAAATGCCGACTATCTAAAAACGCCCGTGTGGCGGGTTGGCCAATATCTAACTTCGTGCTCAGGAAATTTGCATTGTAAAACTTGCCAACCCGACTATCGGCCAGGGTAGGTATAAAACTCTGGCACGTATGGCAGGTTGGCGAATATATTTCAATAAAGACCGGCTTACCAGCCCGACGGGCTTCCTGAAAAACGCTGCCGACCGGTGTCGTCCGAAACTGGATACCCGTTTTTTGAGCGATCGAAATGTTGGCTACCAGAAGCAGCAGAAAAATCTTTCTCATAAACTATTGACAATCATTCTGACCTAAGTCTTAGCAAATTAACGACCAAAGATATTGGGCTTGTATCAATTTTATTGCTGTTGTTGCTTTTGTTGCTTTATTTCCGCTTCCAGCCGTTTGCTCAGTACCTGGCAAGTGTTTTCAATGTCGTCTGCCATGCGTTGATCACCCGTTGCACTCGCAGCCGTGTCGGCAATGCCGCTCATCATTTCGATCAGGAAGCGCTTCATGTCTACGACTTCCATTTCCTTCGTCCAGAGGTCAATTTTAAGGGTACTATTATGGTAATGATCCCAAATAGCAATGGCAATGGCTCTTGTATCACTCAGGCCTTCGTTTGGATTATCGGTGGCTTCCCAGTAGATTTTTTCGGGGACATTTTGGTTGTCTAACTCAACCGCAAAATGAATGTCTGATTTTTTCATGCGACAAAAATACGTAGTGCGGTTGGAAACCCGCGATTTGATTGTCAACAAACATCAATACGGTACGAGTTTCCGGTCTCACTACTAAATTTGCGCCAAAGTAGCCAACCGCCATGAATATACTATACGCGATTCCGAACTGCGATACCGTAAAAAAAGCCCGTGTCTGGCTAGCCGAACACGGCATTGATTATCAATTTCACGATTACAAAAAACAGGGGATCGACCGGAAAACGATTGAGCACTGGTTAACGCAAAAAACCTGGGAAGAATTAACAAATCGGGCTGGGCTAACCTGGAAGAAACTTCCCGATGCCGAAAAACCAACCGATGCAAAAGGAGCCATCGCGCTGATGATTGAAAAAACATCCGTTATTCGTCGCCCATTAATTGAGACAAATGGTCAAATTGTGGCCTTGGGCTTTAACGAAGATCACTACAAGGAAACATTTTCTACCTAACCTAGGGTTCTGTCTTAAACCAATTGTTATGTCCAAAAGAACGCTGGATTCGCCGGAAGCAGTCAAATTTCTAGTGGATTCCTTTTATGAGAAAGTGCAGGTTGATACGCTTATAGGACCAATTTTTACGGATGTGGCTCAGGTAGACTGGTCGAAACATCTGCCCAAGATGTACGCGTTCTGGGAGAGTCTTATTCTAGGAAACAATGCCTATAACGGCCAACCATTTCACCCACATCTACTTGTCAATCAAAAACATACCCTCACCATCGACCATTTTGACCGATGGCTACAGTTATTTTCAGCAACAATTTCCGAGAACTTCATCGGCGATAATGCAGAACAGGTGCGTCAACGGGCCACGCAGATAGCGCTGGTCTGGAATAATAAGCTTGACTATATAAACAACGACTCGTATATGGAAGGTTGATTTTCGCAAAGCAGCACGGCCACATTTTATTATTGGCTCAGTACAAACAGTTTACGCAAACCAAACCCGTTGCAACAGCGAAAGATAAAGGGCTTGATAAGCAGAACCCTATTTACGCCTGGCCATTTACGTTCCTACTCCAAAACGGTTCATTAAAGCATCCAATTCGGATAAAAATCGGATTGCCATTTTTTTATACCTGTCAAATACATTCAATCGCCTATGTTGACTAAATGTCAAAAGAATAGTAACAGGCACAATAAGCTATACCTTTGGGTATCAAAAAATAAACGCACAACGATTAATTTCACTAGTTTCCCCTCATGAAAAACCTAAGTTTTCCGCCAATTGCCGTAGCCATTCTACTTACGCTTTGTTCACTCTCAATCAGTCAGGCTCAACTTAAAGTACCCGCAGCCAGTCCTACCCAAACCACCAAACAAAGCTTCGCCTTAGGTGACATTACCCTTGAGTACTCGAGACCAGCGGTGAAAGGACGGGTTATCTTCGGCGATCTGGTCCCCTATGATCAGGTATGGCGTACAGGTGCCAATGCAACCTCTAAAATTACATTTTCATCGGATGTAAAAATAGAAGGCAAAGAGGTGAAAGCGGGCACCTATGGCCTATTCACCATTCCAGGCAAAACCAGTTGGGAGGTAATGCTTTCCAAAGACCTAGCCCTGGGAGCTAATGTTGGAGAGTATAAAAAAGAAAACGAAGTTGTACGGGTTAAGGTGAACCCTACTCTGTTAGCCAATAAAGTCGAAACCTTTACCATCAATCTAGCCAATATACTGCCTACCTCGACCGTGCTGGAAATTATGTGGGACAAAACCCGGGTTCCCGTTACTATCACAGCCGATATTGATCAAACGATTGTGAATAATATTCAGGCTTCGTTAGCGTCTGATAAGCCTGCTTATTTTGAGGCAGCCAGTTATTAT
>JANXVQ010000891.1 GCA_025351545.1 Spirosoma sp. | reverse complement strand
TGAGCTTCAGTAATTCGGTTGAGCCGGTTTGCAAGGGCATATCCAAGTAGTTGCAAACGTTTGGACGGTCTCGCATTACGTCCAAAACTTCCAGTGGAAAACCCGAAGGATAAGCGTACTGCAACCGAATCCATTCAATACCTTCTACGTCGGCCAACTGGTCGATAAGATCGGCAAGATTACGTTTTTTATATATGTCAAGCCCGTAATAAGTCAAATCCTGCGCGATCAGAATCAATTCTTTAGTTCCTCGTCGTGCCAGTGAACGGGCTTCGGTCAATAATTCTTCTATCGGACGCGAAACGTGACCACCTCGCATGAGTGGGATAGCACAGAACGAACACGGGCGATCGCAGCCTTCTGCAATTTTAAGGTATGCGTAGTGAGTTGGCGTTGTCAGCAGGCGTTCTCCCACAAGTTCGTGCTTATAATCAGCGCGAAGTGTTTTCAGCATCCGGGGAAGTTCGTTGGTGCCAAACCAGGCATCAACGGTCGGCATCTCGATTTCAAGTTCGTCTTTATACCGGTGCGACAGGCAACCTGTTACATAAACTTTATCCACAATACCCGCTTCTTTCGCGTCTACATAGCGCAAAATTGTATTGATGGATTCTTCTTTGGCGTTATCAATGAAGCCGCACGTGTTGATGACGACAATATTAGCGTCGTCTTTTTTCGATTCATGCGTCACGTTCATGCCGTTCCCCCTGAGTTGCGTAAATAGCACCTCCGAATCCACGAGGTTCTTTGAACAACCAAGCGTGACGATATTAATTTTATTGGTACGTATTCCTTTGGTTTTCAAAACAGATATAAGTTTCAGAGCATCAGTACTAACTAACGCTGATGTCAATTGGCAAAGTTCGGTAGTGTGGAGTTTTCAATCTTGTTGATGTCAGTAATCCACGGCAATCGGTGTTCAACAAGGGTTTGGGGCGTATGTGGGAAGAAGCGTTCCAGAAACTCGAAATGAGCAATATGACTGAAGAAAATGTTGTTAATTCGTGTAATCTGTCCATCTGTAGTATAAAACAGATAGTAGCCATAACCACCTAGTACATCTTTAGAATTGCTGGTTTTCTTGATATGTTTTTCAATCCGCTTTACAGAATCTGCTGTAAGAATCTTGTATTGAGTCGGGCAATCAACGGTAATACTTTTCTCCAGGGGGTTGAATGTAATCAGTACGTTGCGGGTGATTTTCCAGTATTGCCAGTCGAAATAGATAACGAAGCAGAACATTCCGGCAAATCCAAAAAAGAAAAAAGGGAAAATAAATAACAGCGGTTCTTGTTGTTTGAAAGCTTCTTTACTTGTTATGAAAGTCAAAAAAAGCATCATAACTACTATAACGGGATTAGCAATCCTCAAAAAATCGCCAAAATACTGAGAAGCCGAAAACTGATACATTCGCTCTTTGTAAACGGGCGAGTCTTTGCCAACGGTTTCGTTTGTATAACGTAACGCACGAACGATAAACCAGGCAAATGGTACAAATACAATTGTCAGTAGAAAGAGAAATGTTTCCATCTGCCTAAAAGACAGCCTGATGCGTAATTGCTACCGTTACAGTAATCGTACGGTTTTTCAATACACTGACTGGGAAAATATTGTTATGTGTATCTGACAAATTTGCGTATAAACCTTTCGGTTCGCGAACCAGCACCGAGTATTGACCAACCGGCAGACTCACACAAAACTTACCATCTTTGCCAGATTTAACAGTCTGAATGGGTTTTGCGTCCCCAACCGAATTAATAAAGCCATTTTCACCTGCTTCCACCTGACTCATGTTAAGGAGCGGGAAAATCAGGACTTCACGCTCAGCGGGTAAACCGTCGGGGTTAGGCCGGGCAGAGCCAGGGCCGGGCATATAATTGCCGCGTTTTACAACAACAATTCCACAAATACCCTGTTTTATACCCGTCTTTGCTGCTTTTCGGGCGGTGTGCTTCTGAGCACAAGCAGTCAATGAAAAACACAATACCAATAGACTGCCTATAAATAGAGCCAGCCTGTTTTCTGCAAATCGTTGGATTTGATCAATCATAACCCAAGCTCTCGTTTTACTTCACCCAAGGTATGCCATGAAGTTATCTCACTCTTAACCTTCAAGGCGTGAGCATAGTCAAGAAAGTCTTCCAGACTATCAAACGAAGCCAGACTCTCTTGTAAAGCTTCGTATTCTTCGTAGGCAATCACGGCGAATTTTGGTTTTCCTTCAGACTGAATAATTTGAGCGTTCAGTGTCATTCGTAAATGTCTTTTCTGTGTCTAATATCAATAATAGCGATAATACGAATCTCGTCATGCTTATCAAACAAAACGCGATAATCACCTACTCGCAGTCGAAAAATAGCGCCTGGGTGATTCGTTAGCCGTTTAACATTTGTCTTATTATCTGGGTCTTGTGCTAATTGTTCAAGGGCAGAAATGATCTTCTCATTAGTTGGTCTCTGAATGTTCTTAAGACTCTTGAGCGCCTTATTTGAGAATAATAGTTGATAAGCCACTAATCTTATTTCTTGAAAAATGAATCCACGAACTCCATTTTATTGAAAGTCTGTAAGTCATCAATCTTTTCCCCAACACCAATATATTTGACTGGAATCTTAAATTGATCCGAAATGCCAATAACGACGCCACCTTTGGCAGTGCCATCGAGTTTGGTAATAGCTAACGCTGTGACCTCTGTTGCTTTTGTGAACTCCGTTGCCTGAATAAACGCGTTCTGGCCAGTCGAACCGTCGAGTACCAAAAGTACTTCGTGGGGTGCATCAGGGGTAAATTTTTGCATTACACGTTTGATCTTGGTCAACTCATTCATCAAGTTAACCTTCGTATGTAATCGGCCTGCGGTGTCAATAATGACAACGTCGGCGCCAGTTTCGGTAGCTTTTTTTACAGCATCGAAAGCAACAGCAGAGGGGTCAGTATTCATGCCATGCGAAACAACGGGAACACCTACGCGATCTCCCCAAAGCTTAAGCTGGTCAACGGCTGCAGCCCGGAATGTATCGCCCGCACCTAAAACCACTTTCTTACCCCGTTTGTGAAATTGAGCGGCCAGTTTGCCAATAGTAGTGGTCTTGCCAACGCCGTTAACACCCACAACCATAATCACATATGGTTTTTTTCCCGCAGGTAACGAAAAATCGTCGCGGTCCGGCGTTCCGGCAACATCAACCGTATTATTATCAGAGAGTAAAGCCGCAATTTCCTCACGGAGAATGCGGTCCAGTTGGTCAGTCCCAACGTATTTATCACGGGCAACACGTTCTTCAATTTGGCGAATAATTTTGACTGTCGTTTCAACGCCTACATCTGAAGAAATAAGTACGTTTTCAACTTCATCCAGCACATCTTCGTCAACAGTTGACTTTCCGACAACTGCCCGACCTAGTTTAGAAAAAAAACTATCTTTTGTCTTCTCTAAACCTTTGTCGAGCGTTTCTTTCTTTTCTTTTGAGAATAAATCAAATAAGGCCATAGGATAGCGTCAGTGAGTTGGTCGGTTATCAGTAAGACAGTTTTGCATTACATAATTACTCACTGACTGGCTGACTCACTAACTGACCTAACTGTTTTTTACTAAAAAAAAGTCCCACAGAACCGTTGACGGCTGTGGGACAAATGTCTTTGTGCAGGAAGTTAACTTTTCTAACGCTTAGCTTTTCAGCGCAGCCTGTACTTCGTCAACCGGGACCATTTCTTCTTTGAAGGTGTAAGCGCCGGTTTTAGGCGACTTAACAGCTTTGATGATTTTGGCAAATGCCTTGCCGTTATCCTTTGTTTTCAGGGTTGCAACTACCTTTTTTGCCATGTCTCGTAGTGGTTAGAGGTAAATGATTAATGGATGTGGTCGTTAAACCCCTGTCCAATAATCATCAACCGCTTATTTAATTTCTTTGTGCAGCGTTACTTTTTTAAGGAACGGATTGTATTTCTTCCGCTCAATACGAGCCGGAGTATTTTTCCGGTTTTTCGTAGTAATGTACCGGGACATGCCAGGAACACCGCTGTCTTTCTGTTCGGTGCACTCCAGAATAACCTGGATTCTATTGGCGCCTTTCTTTGCCATTGCTAATAGTTCGTTTTCTCGATAAGGAGGGCAA
>JANXVQ010000781.1 GCA_025351545.1 Spirosoma sp. | reverse complement strand
CCTTCTCCATTGTATCTTTTGCATCGTCGAGAAATAACTCGATTTCTTCCATGTCTTACTTAGTGATTGAGTGATTGAATGATTGAGTCGTTGACTGGATCTGCCACTCAATCACTCAATCACTCAATCTATTTAGTTATGGCAATTTCATCGTAATGAGCGTACCCTGGTCATCGTCGCCCAGAATAAGCTTGAGCAGACTGCCTTTTATGTTCATGTTGAAAACAATAATCGGTAGGTTGTTTTCCTGACAGAGCGTAAAGGCGGTTAAGTCCATAACGCTTAGTTTCTTTTCATAAACGTCATCGAACGTGATGGTTGTATAGCGTGTGGCGGTTTTGTCTATCATTGGATCGGCCGTGTACACGCCGTCGACTTTAGTGCCCTTCAGCACCACGTCGGCTTCTACTTCAATAGCTCGTAGACTGGCCGTTGTATCGGTGGTAAAATAGGGACTACCTGTTCCGGCAGCAAAAATGATAACGCGACCTTTTTCGAGGTGGCGCACTGCCCGCCGACGTACGTATGGTTCGCAAACCTGCTCCATCTTAATCGCCGACATCACGCGCGTATACATGCCGTGTTTCTCAAACGAACTCTGGAGAGCCATTGCATTGATAACTGTCGCCAGCATACCCATATAATCGCCCTGTACGCGGTCGATACCAGACCGTTCACCCGAGACGCCCCGGAAGATATTTCCCCCACCAATGACAATAGCCACCTCGACACCCAGATCCACCACTTGTTTAATTTCCTGACTGTATTGTTCCAGTACAATCGGGTCAATATTATAGCCGTTAGGCCCAGCAAGAGCCTCCCCGCTCAACTTGAGCAGGATGCGTTTATACTTTGTTTGCGATGTCATGAAGGGAAATTTTGCGGGCAAAGATAAGAAAAAGGCGGAAAGGGAGCAGAGGAAAATTTGCAATCAGGCCGATTTCCAGAGTTCTTTCAATCGGTTTAGATCCCGTTTCATAGCGGCAAAGACTTCTTTCGGTGGAATCGACAGACGGGCAGCGCCGTGTTCGGCTCCGCCTGTTGGGTACTCAATGTGCAGAGATACAGGCACTTGCAAGTTATATTGCTTCAATAAGCGAAAGTAGGCTTTAAAGTCCACCACACCGTCGCCGAGCGGCACATCCTGCACCGTCGATATACCATTTTTAGTTGACCACCGGAAATCTTTGATGGCAATGGATTTTATCTGAGGCCGAAGCAAACGCAGGCCGTTCGGCCACGATTGCCCTCCTTCGACGGTGGCGTGCCGGATGTCGTACTGCACACCAGTGTAATTTGGCTCGGCAGTTTTGAGCATTTCCCAGAGCTCCCAAACCGACGCGCCCACCAGCAAGCCAGCGTGATTCTGGTAACAGCCCGTTAGGTTCAGTGTTTTGTTTAATTCGCCCAACGCACGCAATTGCTGTTGAAAACCCAGAATGGAATCGGGTATAGATTGCTTCTCGTTGTACTGATACCATTTCATCCGATACAACTGAAAGCCCATTTTCGACGCGGTTCCCAGCACGCGAACGTCGGTAGCCTTGGCCGCATCGCCCACAACGGTTGTCAGTAGCTTAGGTGACAAACCAACTTTTCTGAGGCATTCAACGGCTTTAGGTAATTCATCTTCAACTCGATCCGGGTGCACATGACCATCCGGACGAACGGTCAAATCAACACCATTAAAGCCCATATCAGCAGCAGCATCGGCCATATCGGCATAGTTCAGGAACTGCAAATGCTTCGAGAAAATATGGATATCGGGCAAGGGCAACTCCATTGCATCAACTGATGTCGGGAATAGTGTGGGCAGCAGCGGCAGCGCACCAGCCGCCAGGACTGTTTGCTCTATAAAACGACGGCGGGAATAAGATTGGGCCATACGCCCAAAAGACCGGCTTACGCAAATTCTACCAGAACCTGTCCCTTTTCGACACGGTCACCTTTACCGACACGTATTGTTTTTACAAGGCCATCACCGGGCGCTTTGAGGTTATTTTCCATCTTCATGGCTTCCAGAATCAGCAGGCTATCGCCTTTACTGATCACGTCGCCCGGCTGAACACTAATACCAACAATCAGGCCCGGCATGGGTGCTTTCAACTCATTAACTTTAGTACTGGCGGCATTACTCATACCCATTTTTTCGAGCAATAGATCGAAGCGATCTTTCAGCTGAACCAGATGAATATGACCATTGATTTTCAGGCTCACCGTTTTTTCAGCCGCATTCAGTTCCAGTACTTCGGCGGAGCAAGACCGATTCTGGTGAATAATATGAAAAGTTCGATCAGAGAGTTTCACCAAATCCCAGTCAAACGGTTCGCCATTGAGGGTGGGATTCCCACTGGCAAAGTCAATAGTTAATGGCTGGTTGGTAAGGGTTGTGGTGTACATAAGTATTTGTAGTTTTACCGATTCTCGCCGGGTTAAAACCCGGCGAATATGAAAAATAAAGCGAGGTATTTCGTCGACTAATTAGTTCAACTCAATAAACCCGGCGCATAGCATATAATCAAGCTTGATTAATCCGGCTTACAAATTCATCGTATTCCTCCGAAAATGATTTTGTGCGATGATGAATTTCCTGATTTTTAATGTACTCCCGCACCCGACTAACAACAGTTTCACTCACTGATACAGCGAAATAATCCGCTTGCCAAGCAAAATAAGCAGGAACAATCCCTTGTTGTTTGAGCCAGTGCGATGACTCTCCTTTCAATAGTTTAACCGAATCGGCCACAGTTTGAGTTGCTCCCAGAACTAACAGCACATGAACATGATCCGTGTAGCCATTGACAAAATCAATATGAATGTCTTTACTACGTCCGTAAGTCATAATGTGTTCAAATACAAGTTTGCGCTGAACAGTCGTTTCAAAAAACGGCTCCCGATTCTTCGTACTCCAAACAACATGCAACCAGATGCGAACAATACTCATTTGTAAAAACATTATCACCGGGTTAAAACCCGGTGCATAGAATTATGCCTGATTACTTACTATTGCACCGGGTTTTAACCCGGTGTACTATTTTTTCACGCTTTATTTACTAACCAGATACCCAATAAGCAGACGCCCATACCCGCAAATTGCACGGTGTAAATCGTTTCGCCATCCAGCACTCCCCACAAAAGGGCCACAATGGGAATCAGGTAGGTGACCGAAGCGGCAAACAAAGGCGATGACAATTGCATAACGCGGTTGAAGAAAATCGACATCAACCCCGATCCAAATATGCCCAGCGTGACCAATGCCCACAGCGACCAGCTACTGTGTGCATCTACAACACGAGCAAAAAAATCTGTCGGGACAAGAGTGAGTAAGGCAATAGGGCCCGCAAAGGCAAACAGCCAGCTCGTTGATACCAGAGCGGGCAAATGGCTCAAATAACGGCCAATCAGGTTGGTATTCAGCCCGTAACAGACGGTTGCGATCACCACCAGCAACGCGTACCCGTTAATTTGGAACGATCCCGTTGCGCTGAAAAACACAAGAAGCAGCGAACCGGCAAGGCCGAGAAGAATACCGGCTACTTGTTTGATTTTTAGCGCCTGCCCGAAAAATACAGCACCAAGAATAAGGGTAAACAACGGACTCAGCGAGTTGAGTGCGCCAGCCAGCGAGCTATTGAGGTGGGCACCGGCTTCGGCAAATAGAAAGGCCGGAATAACAAATCCAATTATTGCGGAAGCCAGTAAGGCCACCCAACGATGTCGAACAACGAGCCGAATATCGGCCTGCTGACTTTGCCGCGCCAGAAAGGGTGTGAAGAATAAAAGAGCAAATACTAATCGTCCGGCGCCTACTTGTTCGGGCGGAAAAATGTCAAGGCTTCGCTTAATGAGGATGAATGAACTCCCCCAAACCAACGCCAGTGCGCAGAGCAGCACCCACGCCAGCAACGGGCGCTTTTGCGGAATAACAACGGGTTCTTCGATAGTCATTAGCAGTAGTAATTGAAACGCGGATGGAACGGGTTATGCAGTTTCTAACCACGATTTATCCATTTAAACCCGCTCAATCCATTCCGTCCAAGTGCCTGTCAGGCGAACTCAACAATATAGGTTTCCTGAATTTCGTCGAGTATGGCACTTACTTCGCTATACGTGTCTGTTGTGACTAAACGCATGCGGTACGGCTTGAAATCATGTAGTCCCTTGAAATAATTGGCGTAGTGACGTCGCATCTCAAAAAGACCCAGGATTTCACCTTTCCAGCGAATCGAGAAGTCAAGGTGCTGACGGCAAACGGCAACGCGGTCGGCAACGGTTGGCGGAGGCAGATGCTGGCCGGTTTGAACGAAGTGCTTGATTTCGTTGAAAATCCACGGATGCCCAATACTGGCACGACCAATCATTACACCATCGACACCATACCGGTTTTTGTATTCCAGCGCCTTTTCGGGAGAATCAATATCGCCGTTACCAAAGATTGGAATCTGGATGCGTGAGTTTTCTTTGATGCGGCCAATGAGCGTCCAGTCGGCATCGCCTTTATACATCTGTACACGCGTCCGGCCGTGAATGGTTAGCGCTTTGATACCGATGTCCTGCAAACGCTCTGCTACGTCGCCTATATTTTTGGTGTTATCGTCCCAGCCGAGCCGGGTTTTTACCGTTACAGGCAGATGGGTAGCTTTTATAACGGCTTCGGTCATGCGAACCATTTTAGGAATATCCTGCAATAAAGCGGCTCCAGCTCCACGGCAGGCCACATTTTTGACCGGGCAACCGTAATTAATATCAATCAGATCGGGCATTGCGCGGGTAGCAATGCGAGCGCACTCTCCCATTGTTTCGACATCGGAACCAAAGAGCTGAATGCCAATAGGGCGCTCGTACTCGAAAATATCCAGTTTCTGAACGCTTTTGGCCGCGTCGCGAATTAATCCTTCCGACGAGATGAATTCAGTGTACATCAAATCGGCTCCGTTCGCTTTGCAAACCGCCCGAAACGGCGGATCGCTGACATCCTCCATCGGTGCCAGCAGTAACGGAAAATCGGGGAGTTGTATGTTGCCAATAGTAACCACGCAGGCAAAGATTTATATGGTAAGACGGCACAGGCAGCCTCGGTATGAATTACGATTTACAAACAGCTTTGGTTCCGCGACTACAGGCATTGAAAGGTATCCAACGCCTATTATGTGCCCAAAATTTCGGCTTACTGCCAAAGCTCAAACGTAGCAGAATAACGACAGATAGGCTGGGCATTTGAGCTTTGGTCTCCCAAGGGGCAGTAAGAACCAGTAAAAAATCAGGAAATATCTCATAGACTGGCGTTTTACAAGCAAATTACGCTAGTAGATTTGGCTTACTACATAGTCAAATTAATACCAATAATATATTATGCAAGTATAGTAAACGGTGTAAAAAAGCCTTGCAGACTATGTCAACGATATTTTCGTCGTAAATTGCCGGACACAACCAACGGTCAAATGCTTGTTTCAGTACTATTCCCGTATACGTTTCGCAACTCAACACACCTAATCAGGTTGTCTGCTGTTTTATAAATTCAACGGGAAATATGCAATCCATCTACAAACCTGAAGGTTTAACATCGCGACCACCAACACTTGGCGGGCTAATTATGCTTGTCGGTTTTGTGCTTATCGGGGGCGTTGTCAGTACAATGCTGTTGTTCGGCATCATGGCCGCCAGCAAAGGAATGGGGCTTTCCGAAGCCCAAACCTACCTCTCCGGCTTGGCTGCGAATCCGGCGGCATCGCCCAATAGCTGGTATGAACTCATGGTTCTCCAGGCGATTAACCACATTGGCACATTTTTCCTGCCTGCCCTCGCCTACTGGTACTTTATCGAACGCCGAACATGGACACAGTTTAGCACCCGCCCTGTTTCTGACGTAGCTGGCTTTAGCCTGATTACCCTGATTGTCATTGCCTTTATGCCCTTCGACGGCCTCATTATTGAGTGGAATCGAAACGTGCATCTGCCCGAAACACTGGCCCCCATTGAGCAGTGGATTCGGAATAAAGAAAAAGGACTCGAAGGCCTGACCAGGTATCTGACCACGTTCAAAACAACCGGGCAATTGCTGGCGGCTATGTTTGTTATTGCCATTATCCCGGCCATTGGCGAAGAAACATTGTTCCGGGGTATTCTGCAACGCAATTTTGCCCGCTGGACCGGAAATGCTCATATTGGCATCTGGCTGGCGGCTGCCTTGTTTAGTGCCATCCATGTTCAGTTTCTGGGATTTTTCCCCCGAATGCTGCTTGGCGCCTTATTTGGTTATCTCTATTTGTGGTCGGGAAACCTGTGGGCACCTATTCTGGCTCACTTCGTTAACAATGGATTTACAGTACTGATGGTCTATCTTCACCAGCAGAAAATGACCTCAATGGACATTGAAAGCACCGAATCCGTACCCGTATTAGGATCACTGGTTTCGGGAGTTATCACGTTGGGACTGTTGTATTATTTTAAAAAGATTAATCGCCCTACACAGCGAGTAGAGACACAATGACAGAAAGCTGGGAAGTAATTTATGCAACACCTCTGCCTCACAGAGCCGAACTGGCAAAAGCCCTACTGCTCGAACATGATATTTCGGCAGTGGTTATCAATAAACAAAGTAGCAGTTACCCAACCATTGGTTGGGGCAGAAGTGAGGTTCATGTTCTGGCCCAAGACGCCATTTTAGCCAAAGTAATCCTGGAGAATGAAGCAACGTTTAGCTAATCTTACGAACCTTCAACAACGGGTCATTGCGGCCGTTGCGGGGGTTCCATTTATTTTATTCATGATTTGGTACGCCGACTGGACGTTTGCCCTGCTGTTCTGCGTCGTTAGTGCCCTTACCCAACGTGAGTTCTATCGGCTACTTGGTCTCGATGGCTTTGAGCCCTTAACCGCGTACGGTACGGTGGTCGGCACCATGATCTGCGTTCTGGCCTACTTTATTGAAACAGACCATATTGGTACAGGTAATTACTTTCTGATTTGCCCGGCCTCTTCGATGATTTTCCTGATCAAGCTTTACAAAAAGCGTGACATGAAGCCCTTCACCAACATCGGTTTCACGTTTCTGGGCATCATCTACGTGGCTATGCCGTTTGCGCTACTGATCATTCTGGCTCTTCAGGGCGGCACCTTTCACCCGATGATTATTACGGGCTGTCTGTTGCTGTTATGGGCTAGTGATATTGGCGCTTACTTTGCCGGGACCAAGTTTGGCCGGCGCAAACTCTTTGAACGTGTATCGCCCAAAAAATCGTGGGAAGGCAGCGTGGGTGGGGCGGCTGCGGCTGCTTTAGTGGCGCTTGGTCTTACTTTTTGGGCACCCGAACTACGGCCCTGGCAGTGGTATTGCGTAGGCGGCATCATTGTCGTTACGGGCACTTATGGCGATCTGGTTGAGTCATTATTTAAGCGCAGTATTGCGATTAAAGACTCTGGCAGCAGTATTCCGGGTCACGGTGGTTTTCTGGATCGCTTCGATGGTTTGTTGCTGGCGGCACCGTTTATTATTACGTTTTTAAAGTTGTTTGCTTAAGCGAATAAAAACTGAAAATGTGACTTCACTGCCAAAGGCAGCACGACATTATTTAACATTTACACGTTATTTTTAATGGCATCGTAACCGTGCTTCTTTATGACCAAACCTTTGATAGGTTTTCCAACTTGGCTTTAATCTCTCGACAAGCGTTTCGTACTGACACCTCCCATGCGTCCAGCGTTGGCGAAGAAGGCTATGTGCCCTGCAGCTGGCCGTTTACTAGTTTATTCTTTATATAAACGGTGCTGATCAGGCATGTGTTATCTATTAAATACAATTGACCTACAGATTAAACTGTGCAATTCGCGTCAGGCTCCTTCTCCCAATAAATGGTTTGTTAAAATTGGTAAACCACGGCATTGATGTTCATACCGGCTCCCACCGAAGCGAACACTACTTTATCGCCCGAGCTGATTTGATGGCCTTCTAAATTTCTTTTTAGAATCAGATCCAGCAACGTTGGAATCGTGGCTACCGAGCTATTACCTAACCACGAAATCGTCATCGGCATCAGTTCGACGGATGGCATCGGCATGTTGTACAGCTTAAAAAGGCGATCCATAATGGCCGAATTCATTTTATCATTGGCTTGATGGATAATAACTTTATTGACTTCCGAAAGGCCTAAACCCGCTTTCTCCAAAACCGATTTAATGACTAAAGGAACGTTGGTCAAGGCAAATTCATAAAGCTTTCGACCATTCATTTTCATGAAAATATCCTTACTATCCACCTCCAGCGGGGCATACGACCGATTCATTTCCAATAAGTGGGCGTGTTCAAAGGCGTGAGTCTGGGTACAGTGAGCGACAATACCCTTCGCACTGTCTGGGGCGGCTTCTACAATGACAGCCCCGGCCCCATCGCCAAACAAAAGGCAATCCCGATCATGGGGATCTATAACACGGGATAACGTTTCGGTACCAATAACCATGCACCGGTTAGCATCGCCGGAGCGTATGTAATAATTGGCCTGAATCAATCCTTCCAGCCAGCCGGGGCAGCCAAAAGCCAGATCATAGGCTACGCAATTCGGGTTTTTAATTTGTAGCAACGCTTTGATGCGGGAAGCCAGCGAAGGAACCATATTGACTCGATTACTGCCAAAAGCCACATCACCGAAATTATGGGCAACAATTAAATAATCAAGACTTTCCGGATCAATACCGGAGGTTTCCAGAGCATTTCTGGCCGCTAGAAAACCCAGATCCGAAGCCTGTTGTGCGGGCTGGGCATATCGACGTTCGCCTATACCGGAAATGGCCTTAAACTTGTCGAGGATAGTAGCCTGATCCTGAACTAAAGGCGAACCCTCTTTGTCGAAAAAGCTATGATGGATAAAATCCTCATTGCTGATCCTGACGGCAGGAATATAACTGCCACTGGCGGCAATAACCGATTTAATAATATGCGTCATACAAACAAGTGCAATATTGGTTCAATACCCACAGCTGGTATGCTTTTAAGCCCACTCGTATTTTTTTCAAACAAACTCTCTCCGGACAGTACTTTCGGACGCTACTGCCCGAACCCTTTTTGTCCACTTTTAGATGGTACTCCCACCTCAAAGTGCCTGGTGGTGAGCTAAAAACCTGACTCCCTCACTGACAGGCAACTTACGACTGAGGGTTCATCTTGATTTTATTTGACGAATGGGTATATCTGCACCAAACTTTGGTCTGATATATTCAGTAAAGTTACTTTCACTACAAGGATACTACTTTTAACCAGACTATTTGATGGATAAATCTATTTCAACCGGAGAATGTTCTCCCTGCATTTTAGATTGTGTCGGACAACCTGCCTAAAAAAGCTACGGGGTTACACACTGGATGCCAAATCATGTATCAGATTAATCTAATCTGCCAACTCACTTAAATAGGTCGGTCGATAGTTGAGTCTACGTTATTGATTTCCTGGATTGGCCTTAATCGGTTCAGTTAATGGCTCGACAGTATACTCCGATGGTGTATTTATCAAGACTACCTGCCCTGTGCGTTTTAAAACACCCCATGAAGCGACTTCACCCCGAATCGCATTGGTATAAGACCGAATTAACACCCAAAATAAGAGATAACGCCAGACGAGCCGTTGTGGCACTAACCAAAGCAATGGCCGTAGTGACCGGCCTTCCAGCCGATAGGCGAGAATAGCTACCAGGCCATCAATAAGCAGAAAGCCCACAAAATAAATCAACACCATACTCCAAGTACCCGTCAATAACGAAAGCCCCAGTTGCGCTTCGGCTACCAGCGTGAGGAGTGGAAACCCGAACTGAAATAAAACTAAACTGGGTAGTGCCAGCCAACTTAAAGCAACACTGCTCTCTGATGTCCGACCCAGTTTAAAAAGCAGATCACGGTGTTTCCAGACAACCTGCATGATACCATAGCACCAGCGAACCCGCTGTTTAATCAGCATTGGCAAAGTTTCGGGAGCTTCTGTTACGGCAATTGCTTCGTTGCAAGTTTGTACCCGATAGCCCGCCCGAAGCAGGCGGATGGTCAGATCACAGTCTTCGGCTAACGTATCGGTAGTAAATCCACCGACGGCCAGTAAGCCCGCCCGCCGAAACGCACCAATGGCGCCCGGCACCACCGTAATACAATTGAGCAGTTCGTAGGCGCGCCGGTCAAAGTTCTGGCTCGTTATATACTCAATGGATTGAAACCGGGTCAGCCAGTTGTTGACATTGCCGACTTGCACGTTACCGGCTACGGCACCTACACGGGCGTTTGAGAAAGGAGCGACCAACCGCTCAATGGCGTCGGGGAGCAACTGCGTATCCGCATCAATACACACGACAACATCTCCCCGGGCATGAGCCAACCCGACATTCAGGGCAGAGGCTTTGCCCCCATTGGCTTTGGTCAATACCTGCACACGGGGATCATTGGCAAAATGGTCGCGAACGATCTCATATGTTTGGTCTCGGGAACCATCATCGACAAATACAACATCTAATTCCGCATACGTACTGGCCAGCAGACTCTCGACCGTTCGTATGGCATTAAGTTCTTCGTTAAAGGCGGGCACCACTACGCTCACCAGACCCCGGTAGGGCACAGCTGCTACTGTTTTCTGGCGACTCTGCCGAATTGCCAGAAATGCCAGAAATAATACGCGGAGCGTTGCCAGCACCGTTCCAATTAGGAAAAGCCAGGTCACAACACGTTGGCCGTAATAGATCAGTTCGGCTACACTACGGTCGGTAAGCAGGGCAAATCGTTGCACCGGAGCAATGGGCATGAGTTCACTGGCCGGGCGGTGCAG
>JANXVQ010000881.1 GCA_025351545.1 Spirosoma sp. | reverse complement strand
ATGTCGGTTTTGAGAAACCTACACCACCCGAAAAACTGACACCACCCACAAACACTACTATCAACCAGCTTAACCAGGAATGTCGGTTTTGAGAAACCGACACCACGCGCAAAACCGACACCACACGAAGCACAGCCACGCGACACCATAGACCAAGCTTACACCGAGATAAATCGGTCGCGGGAGATGGTTAGCCACTCGTCGGTGAGGACGCCGTTTTCGATAGTGTTGACGCGTTCGTATAAGGCTACCGTTGGACAAATGTGATTCGGTAAGCCATAAAAAATATCGCCAACTTTGTACGAATGCCCTACACCGGCTTCTACGACCAAATGCTCTTCACTCTGCCCAATTGCTTTTACGTCGGGTGCATTCAGGAATAGAATCCGCTGGCTCAATTCGCACTCGGCAGCAACGGATTTGTGACCAACATCAAGGCAAACTTTTGTGGAGTCGGGCAGGGAGATAACCCGCGAAACGACCAGAACTGCGGGCTTAAATGCCTGCTCTGGCAGGATGGCCTGATAGCCTTTATCCCAGTAAATAAACGTACCGGGGCTGCATTCCACATCCGGCCGTTTGGCGTGAATCGGAAATGTTAGACTCCCTCCTATTACTATATTGGGCTTAACAAAACCACGACTCGAAAGGGTATCCTGTAGTAGTTGAACCGGCCAAAAAGCGGCATCGCATTTAGTGGTCCGAACGGCTATATCCGGGTCGCGAAGGTGGCCGTCATACGCGTGCAGGCCCACCGGTCTAACGCCCGGCAACTGGTCCATTTCGGCATAAAGTGTCAGAACATCTTCACCGGGAACAATACCCGTCCGATTCATGCCTACGTTCAGGTCTATATAAACCGGCACGACCCGATTAACCGCCATAGCCAGGTCAGACAGTTGGCGGGCGGTGGTAAGATTATCGACCAAACAGGAAAATTCCGTTGCCGGATAAGCCCTTATCAGGTGGAGAAACCGGTGCATTTTAGCTTCATTCGGCTGATAGGCGAGCAACACATCGGGCGCACCAATCATTGCCAGCATTTCGGCCTCGGCAATGGTGGCACACTTAAACTTGGTAATACCAGCCTCCAGCAACAGCCGGGTAGCCTCCCGCGATTTATTCGTTTTTACGTGCGGCCGCAACCGGCTCAACGTATTGACCGCGCCAATTAAGTAAGCAATGTTTTGTTTTACGCGGTCGGGATAAACCACTAAAGCAGGTGTGTCGAGTTGGGCAACATCATCGATTAAGTACCAGGGCGTTTGTTCCATCACTTAAATCAATTCAAATAAGGCTTCTATTTCAACCGGAATATTGCCGGGTAGCGATCCCATACCCACCGCCGACCGCACGCCAACACCGTTATCAGCTCCCCAAACAGCAGCAAACAATTCGCTGCATCCATTAATAACGTAGGGATGTTGCTCAAAATCAGCCGTGCAACCAACCATACCCAGTACCTTGATAACGCGCTTCACCCGGTCGAGGCTGCCCAAGTTGGTTTTAATAGTCGATAAAATAGTTAGACCTACCTGACGAGCGGCCAGTTTACCCTGCTCTCTATCCAGATCATCACCAACGCGACCTGTAATCAGGCTTTTATCGTCCTGCACAGGACCATGTCCCGATATATATAGATATTTCCCGTCGATCAGATACGGTTTGTACACCCCCAATGGCTGCGGGGCGGGTGGCAACGAAAGGCCGGTTTGGGCAAAAGCATTTTCGGGCGATAAGGTATCAGGCTGCATGCTTACTTGGAACTGGTTTAGACAAAAAAAAGAGGCACTAAGGCTTACAAACTTAACCGAATTGTTTCACCAACCCAAAATTAATCGAGTCTGTATTACAGGGTTTACCTTACTCCAGGCAAGAGTACAAATTGAACAGCCGTAAGCTGTATTGAACCTTCGGGGAAGATGGATTGCTTCTGCGAATATCCGTTCGCCAATGTCTACCGGGAGTGCCATCACCCTGCTCTTAATTCCGTTGAACTTAAGAAAGAAAAGAAAGTCAGTGACAGAAACATTTACAGATAGTAGTTCGCCTTTCCAATCATCTTTATTTAATTAAATCCGAAAGGGGGCCGCAGAGAACTCACTATTCTATCAGGTTGCCAATCAATTATAGTAACCTCACAAGTAAATTAACAGGAATATATGCATTTGTATCAAAGCAGTGCGTTTGGCAACGTATAAACTTTGTTGCGCTATATTCAAGGAGATCACACTTATTATCATGCCCCATTATTCCTTCGTCGTCTCTCTTCTGTGCCTGGCAACGCATGCGGTAGGACAAGTGGCGCAGCCCGACAGTTCATTTCTGCAAATAGCCCGAAATCAGGCGGTACGTTCCTACGACCAAACGATGTATGAGCAGGCGCATATCTACGAAGGCAATGAATACATTGCGCACGACCACCGCATAAAAATACATCCCTTTTATAGGGTGGATAGCTTACTGGCCGGAACTATTACGTATAACGGTGTTCGGTATCACGATGTGCAGATGTTGTACGATGTTGTTCGGGAAGAATTGGCGATTCAACCGCCGGAAGGTGGGTATCGCTTTCGGGTACGAAATGAATACGTTACGAATTTCTCATTGGGTTCGCACCAGTTTTCCCGCATTGCGGGCGATAGTACAGCAGGCGTACCAACGGGCTTTTACGAAGTCCTCCATGATGGCCATATAAAAGCAGTATCACATCGGATAAAAACAATTCATGAAGACATTTCGGATGGATCTTACAAAGCAGAGTATTTGATAAAAGATCGCTTCTTTATCCAGAAAGAAGGTCTCTACCATGAAGTAAAAACCAAGCGTTCGGTGCTTAGTCTGTTTCCGGATCAAGCTAAAGCCCTGCGCAAATATGTCCGCGCCAATAATCTAAAATTTAACGACGACCAACGCGAGCAAGCTATTGTCCGGGTAACGCAACGCTACGAAGAACTAATCAGGTAACTATGGCTCAATTTTACCGTGCTACTCTCCTGTTTCTGGGACTGCTTTATTTCGTAACAACCACCTTCGGGCAGACACCAACCGACAAGCCCATCAGCGGTGATTTCTCAAACCTGCACTTTGAGAAATTCGTCCAGCAAGTCGAAGCTAAAACGCCTTATCGTTTTTTTTATAATCCCGCCGATGCCGACAGTATTGTTGTGGATATACATATCGAAAACCAACCGATCCAGGCGATTCTCCGGCAGCTTTTCAACGGCACTAAATACGCGTTTGCTATTGATAAGCAACAGCGTATTTATATTACCACCAACCGGCCTATCCGCACCGAATTTCCCATTGGTTTTTTCATTCGGGGTCGTTCCGATTCAGAAACCGATTCCACCATGGCGTCTTACCTGACTGAAAGTCAGAAGAAACGGGTAGAGCCGGAAACGAAAGTGTACGAAATAGGCAAACGTACGACGCCTATCCGGCCGGGGCGGTCCACTCTTTCCGGGTACGTGCGCAATGTATCGTCGGGTGAGCCGATTGTGGGCGCAGCCATCTATTTAGACAATCCCCGGGTGGGTACTGTAAGTGACCAGTTTGGCTACTATTCCCTAACCTTACCTCGCGGGCGGCATGATTTAAAACTGCGCAGCATTGGCCTGAAAGATACCCGGCGCCGGATTATTCTCTACGCCGATGGCAAGTTCGATCTGGAAATGGAAGACGATATCATTGCCTTAAAAGAGGTAGTGATTGAGGCCGAAAAAGACA
>JANXVQ010000863.1 GCA_025351545.1 Spirosoma sp. | reverse complement strand
CATTTAAAGTTCTGTGTTCTTTGTGCCTCTGTGGTTAAAATCTATTCTACATCTGCCTGATTGTTAAAGTAACTGAGCAGAATTAAGTTAGATAAATTTTATTTTCCACTCGTACTCGTCGTGAGTTCTTTAATGGCAACGCCCTTACTGGCAAATTCCATATAGTCGGTGGTAAGGCGGCAGAGTGACTTCATACCCAATACAAAACCACCTTCGTCAATCTGAAAGTCAGGCGTATGGTGTGGAGCGGCATCTTCCACTTTCTTACCCTTTGTCATACCACCCAGAAAGAAAAAGAAGCCCGGCACTTTCTGCTGGTAGAACGAGAAATCTTCCGCGCCAGTCTGAGCAGGCGTAAGCTTAATATTGTTTTTGCCAGCTACTGCTTCGAGCGACGGCACCATCTGATCCGTTAATTTGGGATCGTTGTAGGTAACCGGGTACATAATGTCAATTTTCACCTCCGCTTTAGCACCTGCACTTTCGGCAATGTTGGTTGCAATTTCGTTGATGCGCCGATGAACCAACTGCTGGGTTTCGGGGCTAAACGTGCGGATGGTTCCGATCATATTCGCTTCTTCAGGAATAATGTTCTGGCGAATACCGCTGTGCAAGGCGCCCACCGTTACAACAGCCGCATTGTCGGTCAGTATAACGTTGCGACTAACAATAGTTTGCAATCCCATTACGACCTGTGCCGATGTTACAATCGGGTCTACACCTGACCACGGAGCGGCTCCATGCGTTTGCTTACCTTTAATTTTGATAGCGTAGGAATCGACAGCCGCCATTGTTGCACCGGGCCGATATTTAATTGTTCCCACTTCGGTTTGCGAATTAATGTGTAAACCAAAGATGGCATCTACTTTTGGGTTTTCGAGAACGCCTTCTTTTACCATTAAATAAGCTCCGCCTTCTTCGCCGGTAGGTGCGCCTTCTTCGGCAGGTTGAAAAATAAACTTAACCGTACCGCGAAGGTCACTTTTGACAGAAGCCAACACTTCGGCCACGCCCATCAGAATGGCTACGTGCGTATCGTGTCCGCAAGCGTGCATTACACCCGTCTGCTGGCCATTATACTCGACTTTAGTTTCGGATTTGAACGGTACATCAACGCGTTCGGTTACGGGCAGGCCGTCCATATCGGCACGCAGCGCCACTACCGGACCTGATTTGCCACCTTTAAGCAAACCAACGACGCCTGTTTTACCAACGCCCGTTTTAACTTCGAAACCAAGTGATTGCAGATGAGCCGCAATTTTAGCCGCCGTCTGAAACTCTCTGTTACCTAATTCGGGGTGCTGATGGAGGTCCCGGCGCCAGGCGACTACTTTTTTTTCAAGACTTTCAGCAGTTTTGTCCATCCGGGCATTTAAGGTTGCTGTTTGCGCAAAGATTGATGGCGCGGCAAACAGGATGCCCGTTGTGACAATAGCGATATAAGATATGTATTTTTTCATCAAAAAATTCAATTTCGGCTGTATATACATTAAAGATGCAATTTATAAGTTAATCCGTATACAATATTGTATTTAATTAATTAATAATTATTTTTGTTGCCTAATTTCTTCATACTCAAAACAATTCATCAACTAAACATTCATGAGAAAACTTTTATCAGGAAGTTATCTACTCTTGCTATTATCCTGTTTGCCCGCCTTGGCGCAGGATGTAGCCGTGAAGGGTCGAGTTACTTCATCAGACGATGGCTCTACCCTACCGGGTGTAAGTGTACAAGTAAAAGGAACAACTCGTGGTGCTATAACTGATGCCAGCGGGAACTATAGCATTAGTGTGCCAGCCAATGCAAGATTAGTATTCAGTTTCATTGGCTTTTCGGGCCAGGAAATTGCCGTTGGCAACAAAACCGCTATCAATGTAGCCTTAATACCAGGAGCCCAGAGCCTCGACGAAATAGTAGTAACGGCGCAGGGTATTGAACGCGACAAACGGTCATTAGGGTATTCAATTCAAGAGGTAAGTGGCAATGCGCTGTCGCAGCGTTCAGAGCCGAACGTACTAAATGCGTTGCAGGGTAAAGTAGCCGGCGTAAGCATTACGACCGCCAGTGGTGCACCGGGCGCATCAACCAACATCAACATTCGTGGTATTACGTCGTTTACAGGTAACAACCAGCCGCTGATCGTGGTCGATGGTATTATTTTCAGTAATGACGTCAACAGCACGCAGAACACGTTGTTCGGTTCAACGCCTTCTAATCGTCTGGCTGATATTAACCCCGAAAGTATTGAATCATTAAACGTTTTGAAAGGTCCTGCGGCTGCCGTATTATATGGTTCCCGGGCCTCGGCTGGTGCTATCGTCATCACGACTAAGTCAGGACGAAACCAAAACAGCAAAACGGAGGTCACTCTCAATTCATCATATAACGTTCAAAATGTCTATGGCTTGCCGAAATATCAGGACAGCTATGGACAGGGAACACTGAATAATTTTGTAACTAATTCAGGGGCGTCCTGGGGACCGCCTTTTTCGGCCGTATCCTCAGTGACTAACACTCAGGGTAAGGTAGTACCTTATCAGGCTTACCCTAATAATATACGGGACTTCTACAAACAGGGTAGTATCCTGCAAAACTCAGTTAGTATAGCGTCGGGCGATCAGAACCGGAACTACATTCTGGCAATAGGTAATACCGTACAAAAAGGAATTATTCCAAACACGAAGTTTAACCGAACTAACGTCCAGATCGGTGGCGAATCCAGACTTCAGAATGGATTGCGTGTTAGTGGAACCGGTACGTATGTACAAACCGTGCAACAGGGTGTTCCTGGTGGTAATGGCGGTAGTGCGTTCGGTCAGCTTACGGCTATTCCACGGAGTTATAACTTACCAGGAGAAGCATATCAGGACACACTTACAGGCCGGAGTATTTACTTCAACCCAACGGCCAACAACCCAAACTGGAGCCTTTACAATGAAACGCTCAATAGTCAGGTAGACCGTTTCTTCGGAAACTTTCAGTTGGGATATGACATCACCAAATGGTTGAATGTATCGTATCGGGTAACGGGCGACACCTACACCGACCGTCGTAAATTTATAGAGCAAATCGGCTCCGCGCGTGCTCCGACGGGTGAAATAACGCAGAACAATTTTTTCCGGAGCGAAATCAATGGTGATCTGATTATCAGTGCCCGGAAAGACAATCTGTTTCTGAATGGGTTGAATGCTACCTTGTTGTTAGGCAATAATATTAACCAGCGGAAAGCTCAGGAAGTATTTCTGGATGGATCAACACTAACGATTCCAGGCTATACCAACATCAATAACGCATCTGTCTATACGGCCAGTTACGAAACCAGCAGCATCCGGCGATTAGTTGGTTATTACGGACAGTTATCACTGAGTTATAACAATTACCTTTTTCTGGAACTCAGCGGTCGTGCAGACCAGTCGTCGACCTTACCTAAAGCCAACGGCACTTACTTTTATCCGGGCGCATCGGTCAGTTTTGTGCCAACTGATGCCTTCAAAATTAGCTCGCCTATACTAACGTATGCAAAAGTACGGGCCAGTATCGCCAAAGTGGGTCGTGATGCCGATCCCTATTTACTTAATTCCGTGTACAATACGGCCAGCCTTGGCAATAACGTAGCCAGTATTAACTTCCCCCTTGCGGTAAACGGCGGTAGTATTCCTGGTTTCGGCATTGGCACCCGGATTGGCAGTAACATCCTGACACCCGAATTTGTGCAATCCTACGAATTTGGTTTAAACGTTGGCCTGTTCAAAAACCGGATCAGTGTTGATGCAACATACTTTAACTCACGGAGTACCAATCAGATTTTCAACGTTGCTGTTTCCAATTCAACAGGTTTCGACACCCGGACAACCAACGTTGGTTCGTTGCGGAACCAGGGGGTTGAACTGGTAGTAACGGGTACGCCTGTTCGGGTCAAAGGCTTTAAATGGGATGTAACCCTAAACTATACCCTGATCCGCAATATGGTCGAATCTATTGCGCCGAACGTAACATCAGCTCCTATTCCGGGGAACGGCTTTATTGGCAGCACACCGTCAATCAAGGAAGGCTTCCCATACGGAGTAATTATTGGTACTGCTAACTCCCGCGTTCAGAATACTGATCGAACCGCAGCCAACTACGATGCATCGGGGCTATACAATGGCCAATATCTGGTCAATGCCATAACTGGTGGTTTTGCACCCGGCGTTGCCAATTCGGTCATTTCATCTCCACAAGCTAACTACACGGCTGGCTTAACGAACACGTTTTCGTATAAAGGTTTGGCCCTGTCTGTACTGGTAGATACTCGCCAGGGCGGTCAGATTTTGTCTTTCGGTGCAGCGGCTCAACGGTCGAATGGTGCCCTATACGTGACGGGCATCGACCGCGATCAACCCCGGATTTTACCAGGTGTGATTCCCGTAACAGCGGCTGATGGAACGACTTCATACAAGCCCAACAACATTCAGGTTCCTGCACAAACGTACTGGGCTGGTGTTGGTGGTCTGCAATCGGAAGCAACCGTATTCGATGCCACCGTTTATCGGGTACGAGAAGCATCCCTCAATTACACCTTACCGAAAGGCCTGCTGAACAAGACGCCATTTGGCTCAGTATCAATTGGTGTAAGCGGTCGTAACCTGTTCTTCTTCGCACCGAACTTCATTGGTGATCCCGAACTGAACACACAAGGGGCCGGTAATATTCAGGGGTTGGACTTACAGGGTCCGCCAAACACTCGCAACTTCGGTGTTAACCTGCGGGCCACTTTGTAAGTATTCATCAATCACTCCGACTTTATCATGAAATTTATATTTCCCAGAAAATACCTGTTCGTACCCATTCTATTAGGAATGGGAGCCTGCACAAATTTTTTAGACGTTAACCAGACGCCCAACAACCCACTTGTGGTACCGCCATCGGTACTGTTACCAGCGGCCCAGGCAGCTTCGGCTTTTGCCAATGCAAATGAGCTAAACCGTTTTTCGTCGGTAATCGTGCAACAGCTGGCTGGTGCGAGCAATGGCCCGGCTACTTTCGACGTTTACCAAACCAATGGTGGCGATTTTGGTAACCAATGGCGGTTTGAGATTTATGATGCGGCCCTGGTGAACTATCAGCAGATCATCCGGCTAGCCGATGTATCTAACTCAAAAGCCTATACAGGAATCGCAAAAATTATGAAGGCTTATACCTTCGCCCTGGCTACAGATGTGTGGGGAGACATTCCTTATTCTCAGGCGTTGCAGGGAGAAGCCAACCTTCAGCCTCGTTTAGATAAGCAGGAGGATATTTACAAGGGTAACACGACACTGGGAATCCAGAGCTTATTCGATCTGGTTCGCGAAGGCGTAAAAGATCTGGATGCGGTTTCGTCAACGAAGCCTACTACAGATGACTTGATCTACGGTGGCGATGTGGCGAAATGGAAGCGGGCTGGTAACACGCTGCTGTTGAAACTCGCTATGCAGATCAGTGTTAAAGAACCCAAACTGGCGGCCAGTGTTATCAACGAAGTGTTGACAGGCAATTTGTATATCAACAATAATTCTCTAGACCTGAATCAGCCTTTTGGAGCAGCCGTAGGCAGCCAGTCCCCAGTTTACACCTGGACGTATGTCAGCTTATTTAAAGACGATCTTATAATGAGCACCCGTTATCTTAACCTGCTCAAAAGTTTGAATGATCCGAGATTGCCGATATTCTTTACGAAGCCAGCGGCTGATTACGTAACGATTGACAACGGGTTTCGGGGCACTCTACCCTTACCAACCTCTACCTGGTCGCGTTACAATACGTATGTAACAGGCGCAAACGGCCTTGGTCCGGTACGGATGATCACTAATTTTCAGCGGGCATTCATTCTGGCAGAAGCCGCCCTGCGGTTAGGCACTCCCGGCGATCCACAGGTGCTGTATACGGAAGGTATTACCGCTTCGATGACACTGGCCGGATTAACACCAGCGCAGATTACGGCTTACCTGACAGCGAACCCGACTGTGGCAACCTTAGCGGGTACAACCGAGCAGAAAATTGCTCAGGTTATTACGCAGAAGTACATCGCTTTCACAGGCAATAACCTGGAAATCTGGAATGACTTACGTCGTACAGGCTATCCTACGTTACAACCAGCCCAGAATGCAGCTGGTATCGACGGTACGCGGCCTGTCCGGGCGGTGTATATCAATGAGGAGCTACAGCGGAATTCTAATTTCCCAAACCCAGCCCCTCAATCGAATATACCAGTTTGGTGGGCTACGAAGTAATTCCATTTCAATTCTTTAAATGAACTGACACATGAAGTATATAGCATTTAGATTTCTGCTGCTTTCTTTCGTAGCCTTGGTGGGGTTTTCCTGCAAGGACGATTACAAATACAATGATTTATTTCAGGACAATCGTCCGGCTGTGCCGGTTACTTTTGCCGAGGCAACTACGTATGGCGGTAATCCATATATAATTAGTTCGCTGGCGGCTGGCGGTCCTATCACGTTTACGGTAACAATTCCAGCGTCGAGCGGACGTACTATTAAGGAAATCACCCGAATAGTAGGTGGCGCAACGGGTATCAATCCGGGTACGTTAAGCAGTGCAACGGCTGCATCTGCCTATAATGCCGCACCAATTACGGGTACGGGCACTACGGTTGTTTTCACCACGACGATTGCCGCTTTTAAAGCCAAATATCCCTCTGTTTCGATTGTTCCGGTGGCGTTACCAAACTTCACCGAACTGGCGTTTCTATTCCTGGTAACTCTGGATGATAATACGCAGATTGTTACGGAGCAGGTACGAGTACGAGTGGTAGCCTAATTTGCGCATTATTGACTAGTACAACTTAGAAAAGCACCAGCTATATAGCTGGTGCTTTTCTTTTTTAAGTACTTATGCATGGTTCTGCGGCATTCACCCCTCGGCAGCAGCCACTATTTAATCGAAAAGGCCTGTACAAATTCGCAAGGTTCCAATGAGTACTTTCCCGGAATCACACAATTTTAATGAATAATTAATAATTCCGATATTTAGCATAAAATGAATATATAATATCGTTTTTTGCAATGATATTATATAATTTATACTGGGGAAAATAAGTATTACGTTATAAAATCATAATATGACCTACTGGTTAAGGAGCCTTAATACTAAGTAAATATCCTTGTACTTATTTACTCAATGTAAACTTTAAAAGTCACTATTCCTGAACGCATTATTCAAGACAGTTCTGACTATCAATACATTAAGTCAAAATAACTAATAAGTAAGTAAGCCTTATTAGTAGAAGGGATAGACCTATACAGCTTCTCGAATAGCCAGATACAGCTTGTATTTTATCCAATGTGATCCTAAAATCAAGTGCTTATCTCATCCATGACCCCGTTTTTTACAGATTTTGTATCGTACACTTAACGATCCTCCATCTTTTGCAATAGGAGAGGTCTACACACTTGGCTCTATTGGAATATTACAAAAAACCTTACAGTGACATGGTACTAATTCGTATTCTCTACATTAACTTTGTAGCCCCATTCCTGGGATTTACTATATGTTTTAACTTTTATTTTCTTATGCGCAAAATTTTATTGGGAAGTTGGCTACTTTCGCTGTTATTCTGTTTGCCGGTTCTGGCGCAGGATGTAGCAGTTAGTGGTCGTGTTACTTCATCAGACG
>JANXVQ010000857.1 GCA_025351545.1 Spirosoma sp. | reverse complement strand
GTCGGCTATTCTGCTACCAACTTGTCAATCAGCCGATTGAATTCTTCAACATACTGATCGTAATATTTACCCGTACCGGGGCCAGAAAAACCGGTATGAATATGCCGTACCTGTCCTTTCTTATCGATAAAAATAGTCGTTGGGAACGCCACAACTTCGTTTAAGTCAGGCAACACTTTAGAGGCTTTTGCTTTATCATTTGTGCCAGCCAGTGTAACGGGATAATCAATCTGGAACCGTTGTTTCATGCGCTCAATCTTCGGTCCCGACTCGGCCATTTCCGGCGACCGCTCAAAAGCCAGCCCTACCACTTCAACACCCCTTTGTTTATTGCGCTTGTACCAGGGACTCAGGAAATTGGTTTCGTCCATACAATTCGGGCACCAGGAGCCCATTATCTGAACAATCGTCACCTTATTTTTAAAACGCGGATCAGTTATCGAAACCATTTTTCCGCTTGGTTCAGGAAACGAGAAGTTGAGTGTTTTTGCGCCAGCTTTCAGGTAAGTAAGTTTGGCTGGATCGGGTAAGTCAGCTTTAGGGTCGAAGCGAGCTGCCCATGATTCATAGCCCGAAACACCCGCCCACTGGCCGCCCGTGAGCGTTTTACTGGCCGGGTCATACTTGGCTTTAAAAAGATATACGTGGGAACCATCGAAGCAGGAAAGAAACAAACTGTCGCCGATTACATTTCCATCAAGATACCGATAATCGCCGGTTGGCGTCAGGAATGTACCGGCCAGATGGTTGCCTTTCTGGTCGAACACCCCCACCGCATTAACCGTATCTACTTTACCGCTTTTGCTACCGAAGTCCGTTGCCCACTTTCCCGCCAGGTTGGTTGTCGTAGATTTTTCATCAGGAGCGAAGCGATAATTTACGCCATGCTGGGCGTCAAATGGCAGAGTTTGCGACTGTTGAGCCGTTCGGTGTCGACGCCATACACCCCGAAGCCGATTACCGTCTATCTTTGCAACTAATTCTGACTCAAACAAGGCCATCGGAATATGCAGTGAGTCATCTTGTACAGTGGCGGGGTCCATTGGTAGCCGTTCGTTACCATTCAAGGCAAAGACGGTATACGTTTTGGCGTCGCCCGCTGTTGGCTGGATGTCTAATCCGAACGGTAATTCACCACCTGGGGTTTTCAATACAGCCCGATAAACACCGGGCTTAACAGTTGCCGGGGTTGATTGGCCGGAGCAGGCTGATGGCAGTGCAAGCAATGTGATTGCTGCGATGAGAAGGAGGAGTTTTTTCATTTTTTCGATAATTCAGGATGCAGGTTGTAGCGAGTAGACGAGAGTACGTTTTAAACCCTACTTACAACGTCTGGTAGCTAGGCTTCAATGTCCAAAATAACGACCACCTAAGACGGTTAGTTTCTGAATGAGTAATTACCACGAACCAGTTTTATTACAGGCCTGCATTGACGGGCTGGATTTGCAACCCGGCGGCACCTACGTTGATATCACCTTTGGTGGCGGAGGCCACAGCCGTGAACTCCTGAACCAGTTGGAAGGCGGACGTTTATTTGGTTTCGATCAGGACGCCGATGCCCGCGTCAACGCCCAGGCCATTGCCGACCCTCGCCTAACGTTTGTTGCTTCTAACTTCCGTAATATCAAACGATATCTTCGACTTTACAAAGCCGAACAGGTAGACGGTATTATTGCTGATTTAGGCATTTCATCGCATCAGATCGATACACCCGAACGGGGTTTCTCGACCCGTTTCGATGCCGACCTCGATATGCGAATGAATCAGAATGCCGACCGCACCGCCCGTCAGGTTATCAATGAATATTCTGAAGCCGACTTGCACCGAATTTTGGGCATGTACGGCGAGATTACCAATGCTCGAACGGCCGCTGCGGCTCTTATATCGGCTCGTTCCAACCGGCCCATCAAAACGGTGAATGATCTTAAAGCTGCCCTGCAACGCTATGCGCCACGCGGCAAGGAAAATAAATATTTTGCTCAGGTTTTTCAGGCGCTTCGCATTGAGGTAAACGAGGAATTACAGGCATTGGAGGAGTTTCTGGAACAAGTGCCGGAGATACTAAAACCGGGCGGACGGCTGGTGGTTCTGGCTTACCATTCGCTGGAGGACCGGCTGGTGAAGAATTTTATCAGCAAAGGGAAATTTCAGGGTGACGTTGAAAAAGATTTGTTTGGCAATGACCTCAAACCATTACAATCCATAACCCGTAAACCCATAGAAGCTACCCCCGACGAAATAGCACGCAACCCCCGCGCCCGAAGTGCAAAACTCAGGATTGCGGAGATGCTTTGAGGTTTTCACCTTCGCAACAAAAATAGCGCTGGCTTTTTTATTGATTCCCGGCTACGTAGTTTTGACACGCATTACCCACAATCGTTTACTTATACCGTTCTATGTTAGCCAAAACTTTCGGCGCTGCCGTGTATGGTGTTAATGCCAATCTGATTACGATTGAAGTAGTCGTTGCGCAGGGCTTGCATTTTCATTTAGTGGGCTTACCCGATAGTGCCGTTAAGGAAAGTGAACAGCGCGTTGAAGCCTCGTTAAAATTCTTCGGTTATCGAATGCCCCGTCAGAAGGTTGTCGTTAACCTGGCCCCGGCTGATATTCGGAAGGAAGGTTCAGCTTATGATTTGCCCATTGCCCTGTGTGTACTGCAAGCCTCCGAACAAATTACGACCACTCGTAATCTCGAAGAGTATGTCATTATGGGCGAATTGGCGCTTGACGGCACCTTGCGGCCCATTAAGGGCGTGTTACCCATTGCCATTGAAGCCCGCAAACGCGGTTATAAGGGCTTTGTGCTCCCCGTTGAAAACACACTGGAAGCGTCGATTGTGAATCAACTGGATGTCATTGGTGTAACAAACATTCAGGAAGCGATTGAGTTTTTTGAGGGCAAGAGAGAAATTGCACCTTTAGAGACCGATACGCGCGATTTGTTCATGAGCCAGATTAACGCTTATGATGCCGACTTTTCACACGTGCAGGGTCAGGAAAACATCAAACGGGCACTGGAGATTGCAGCCGCCGGAGGGCACAACGTCATTATGATTGGCCCACCGGGAGCAGGTAAAACCATGTTAGCCAAGCGCTTACCGAGTATACTTCCGCCTTTAACATTACAGGAAGCGCTGGAGACAACAAAGATTCATTCGGTGGCGGGCAAGCTTGGCACTCGCGCTACCCTGATTGCAACCAGACCATATCGATCGCCACACCACACTATTTCGGACGCGGCTCTGGTTGGCGGGGGGAGTTTCCCGCAACCGGGCGAAATTTCATTAGCGCACAATGGCGTGTTGTTTCTGGACGAA
>JANXVQ010000834.1 GCA_025351545.1 Spirosoma sp. | reverse complement strand
TAAAAGGAATAATCGTTACCTCAGCCAAACCTGAATTTGTGGCCGGAGCCGACCTGAAAATGATTCTACAAAACAACGATAAAGACCCGGCCGAAATGCTAAAAGTCTCGTCGGAGTTGAACCGGTTATTTCGCCGTATCGAAACATCAGGAAAACCAACCGTTGCCGCTATTAACGGTACAGCCCTCGGTGGTGGTTACGAAATCTGTCTGGCCTGTCATTACCGGGTAGCTTTGAACAACCAAAAGACGCTGATTGGGCTAGTCGAAGTAACGATTGGCTTGCTACCGGGTGGGGGCGGCACGCAACGATTGCCTCGTATGATTGGCATTCAGGCGGCATTGCCACTATTGCTCGAAGGCCGAAAAGTGGGTGTTCAGGAGGCTAAAAACCTGGGCATGATCGACGATATAGCCGACAGTCCAGCCGATATGCTGGCGAAAGCTCGTGCCTGGATCGAGGCCAATCCAAAACCCATTAAGCCGTGGGATCAAATAGACCGAAAGACGGGCAAGATCGTCGGAAAAGACAATTTCAACGTTCCCGGCGGCAACATTCAGAGCGCTGTAGGCGCACAAACATTTGCGGCTGGCACGGCTATGTTAATGGATAAAACCAAAGGTAATTATCCCGCCCCACTCGAAATTATGTCCTGCGTTTATGAAGGCTTGCAGGTAAATATTGACCGGGGACTGATCATTGAGGCACGCCATTTTGTAAACGTTGCCACCTCCAAAGTAGCTAAAAACCTTATCCAGACTATGTTTCTGGGTATGAATGAAGCAAATAAAGGAGCCAGCCGTCCGAAAGACCAACCCGGACGCGGGACCGCCAAAACTGATGTCAAAAAACTGGGTATTCTGGGGGCCGGTCTGATGGGTGCGGGCATTGCTTACGTATCAGCACAGGCCGGTATTGACGTCATCTTGAAAGATGTATCAATTGAAGCCGCCCAAAAAGGGAAAGATTATTCGCGAAATCTGCTCAAGAAAGGTGTTGAGCGCAGCAAGGTTGACCCATTAAAAGTAGATGATATCCTTAATCTTATAAAACCCACTGCCAACACGCAGGACTTACAGGGTTGCGATCTGATTATCGAAGCCGTTTTTGAAAACCGCGATTTAAAAGCCCAGGTCACCAGAGAAGCCGAGCCTATGCTGGCCGAGAATAGCATTCGGGTTTTTGCATCCAATACGTCTACGTTACCCATTAGCGGGTTGGCAGAGGCTTCGACTAATCCCGAAAATTTTATTGGCATTCACTTCTTTTCTCCCGTTGACAAGATGATGCTCGTGGAAATTATCGTGGGCAAACAAACTTCCGATCATGCGCTGGCCGTAGCCATTGACTACACCCGCAAGATTCGTAAAACGCCCATTGTCGTTAACGATTCGCGCGGGTTTTATACCTCCCGCTGTTTTGGTACGTACTCGGGCGAAGGCATGGAATTGCTGAAAGATGGAGTCAATCCCATCTTGATCGAAAATGGTGGGAAAGACGCCGGAATGCCCGTTGGTCCATTGGCGGTAACAGACGAAGTTGCCCTGGATTTAGTGTATAAAATTGCCGGACAAGGCATTCGAGATGGCGCTATTCGCGAAGATGATACGAGCTATCAGGTTGCTAAACAATTCGTTAACCTTGGCCGACTTGGTAAGAAAACCAAAGCTGGCTTTTACGAATACGCCGACGACCGGAGCAAGAAATTATGGCCGGGCTTACAGGATTTATTCCCACAAACTGAGCCACAACCCACACTCGATGAGGTAAAAACGCGACTGCTTTACCGGCAGGCCATTGAAGCAGTGCGCTGTTTTGAAGAAAACGTTGTTCGCACGAAGCTGGACGCTGACCTGGGTTCGATCTTGGGTTGGGGTTTCCCGGCATACACAGGAGGAGCCTTGTCTTTTGTCGATTTTGTAGGCGTCGAAACGTTCGTAAAAACCCTCGACCGGCTGGCCGATCAATACGGCGAACGCTTCCGCCCGACAGAAAAGTTAAGAGCGGAGACACAGGCGTAAATCAAAACTGGAACTGAATCTTTGTGTAGTTCAGAATTTTCTAAAAATTTTTCTATTTAACTCGGGGGTAGAGGCCCTTATTTTGTCTATAAGGAGTAAACCCTATATGACCGTAGCCAATGCAGACGGGCGCCTTCAGGCAAAATCCAGAAATTTCCTTGAAACCCCTTGAAACGGGCGATTCGGTAAACGATACCGCTGAGAAGTTTGATGCGGAGTATTTTATTCGGCAGGCGTTCAACGACGATCCGAAGCGAGGCTGTGAACTGCTGTTCCGTGCCTATTATCGAGATCTGTGCAGTACCGTTATACGATTTGTTTACTCCCGTCAAGCAACTGAGGATATTGTTGGGGAGGTATTTCTGGTATTTTGGAATAACCGGATTTACCAAAAAATTACGACCTCCTACCGAGCTTACTTATTTCGGGCAGTACGCAACCGGGCTTATAATTATTTGAAATTCGAATTGAATCGATCCGATTCGTTAGAAACGATTTCCGATGAGTGCGAACCTGAAACCACTCAGCAACCTGATCAGATTTTGCAACTGGATGAGCTGCTTCGGCACATCAATGAAATTATACGCACACTGCCTTCGCAGGCCCAACGAGTCTTTATCCTGAGCCGATTTGACGGGCGATCCCATGCGGAAATTGCGCAGGAACTGAAAATTAGTCACAAAACGGTTGAAAGTCATATTACACGAGCTTTATCAAGCCTTCGACACTTACTCCGTCAGGAGATGTATCTGATACTACTGGGGTTACTTGACGTTGTAGGAAGCTGATCGTAAACGAATGAAAACGGCAATTAATAAAGAACTTCTATTCACCCATTTCGATGGCCGTACGACTCCATTACAGATAGAACTGCTTAGGGAATGGCTTCAAAGTATTGACAGTCAGCATTTGTACTACAGCTGGCTACAGGAATGGGAGCGGCAAAATCCGCAAATCATTACCGATCCTGATGTAGCCTACGTAAAATTACAGCAACAAACGACGGCAGCGCCACAAACGGTTGTCAGCCGCCCGATACCCATATGGTATCAGTGGAACATACAGTATTATCTGACAGTGGCTTCGGTGGCAGCCTTGGTGCTCATCGTCGGTTATCTGACCCGGAATTACTGGGCTATGCGCACCATTGCTACGGACTATGGCGAAGTGCGGTCAATTGTTTTGCCCGATGGCACCTGCGTGACTCTAAATGCTAATTCTGAATTACAGCTCCCCCGTTTCTCATTCGGGGCATCGCCCAGAGAAGTATTTTTAAAAGGAGAAGCCGAATTTGTCGTTGTCCATACGCCTTCCCATGAATGCTTCAGGGTTCATACGGCCAATGAAGTAGAGGTGGTGGTGCTAGGCACAGAGTTTGTCGTCAATACCCGCCGGAATAACACACGGGTTGAGCTGAATCGGGGTAAAGTTCAGTTGCGCTACCCCACGCCCAACCAGATCAATACCCTTACCATGAAACCCGGCGATTGGGTAAGTGTGTCGGCGGGTGGGCAGGCAAAAGTGGGCCATCAGCCAGTAGAACAGACAACAGCGGCAACCTGGAAAAACTACCAGTATACTTTCAAGCGAACGTCAATGCCGGAAATCGCTGCCCTGCTGACCGATAATTTTGGGCTGAGGGTAGAACTCGACTCGGCACTGTCCCAACGCAGGGTGACCGGAACTTTCCATGCTCACAACGCCGATGAACTGCTACAGGCGCTAATCGAACTTTTTGACATCCAGGTAGTCCGTCAGGACAAATCCATACAACTGATCTCATCCGATCCAGCCCAAACTCAATAATTAAACCGTCAAACCTATTGTCTATGAAAAAGTGGCTACTATCAAGCTGCTCAGGGATCTTTTTGTTTTCATTTAGCTCCGCACCAGCTCAATTACTGGCGACTGCGTACACGAAAGCTCCCAGTTACCACCAGCAAATTAGTCGAACGATGCGCTTGCAGGAAGCTCTGCTGGAGTTGCAACGGATCTACCGGGTCGATATCCTGTTTGAGGAAGAAACCATGCAGCAGGTAAACGTGCCCATCGACCTGCTCGACCGCACCGCATCTCTGGAGAAAAATCTCCATCAGCTGCTGATACCCAATGGATTCCGGTATAAAAAACTTCTGAAAGGAGGCTATGTCGTGCGCCGGGTTACCCCCGTTCTAGAAGTGTCTTCCCGGCTAGGGTCCTCGGCTCAGATCGCCATGACCAAGGAACTGAACCCGCCCTTGCCGGTGGAAACCGGCAAA
>JANXVQ010000797.1 GCA_025351545.1 Spirosoma sp. | reverse complement strand
CTCATCTGACCATACCAGGCTCCCCACACAAAAAACTGGAGGAACATCATGATAGAAAGCTTGACGCGGGTCGTTGACAGCATCGTAGATTAGGTAGTTAAGGTTTTGCCGATGAAGGTAATTAACACCGGTCATCCCTGCAAGCCGATTGGCCCCGAAAGTTGCCGATTATGCAGAAATGTGTGTCAATCGTTGAAACTATGCAGATACTTGCTGTACATTTTACAAACAGGGTTAAGTACCTTTACGAACTATCTGACTAAACTAGTTGCATGAAAAAGCACATTATCACCCTTGTTGCCCTTGTGGCTATTCCGGCCCTGTCCTTTGCACAAACAGCCGACGACATAATTGACAAAAACATTGTAGCATTAGGTGGGGCCGACAAGATAGCTGCGGTTAAAACGCTTCAATACGACCAGAGTATGAACATTATGGGTATGGATATGACTGGTAAAACAACCGTTGTGGTTGGTCAGTCATCCCGTACAGACATGTCAGTGATGGGTCAGCAGATTACTCAAGTCATTGACGGTGATAAAGGCTGGTCTATTAATCCAATACAGGGCGGATCGGCTCCACAGGCCCTACCTGAAGATCAGGTGAAAGTACAGAAAGGAAATACGTATGTGGCTGGTGCTGACTTATTTACAGCGAAGATTCAGAAGTACCCGGTTGAGCTGGTTGGTAAGGAGAAAATGAATGATAAAGACGTTTATAACTTAAAAGTGACCAGGCCCGAAGGCGTGGCAAACTACTATGTAGATGCGACTACCTACCAACTGACCGCTATGAAAGCAACCGTTAGCGCGCAGGGTCAATCGGGGGAAATCAAAACGCAATATGGCAATTACAAGACCATAGAAAACTTGACGGTACCGTCAACGGTAGAACTAAACAGCCCAGCTATGCCGGGCGTTTTAGTCATGACGTTATCAAATATAGTATTCAATCCTAAAATTGATGCAGCTATTTTCGCCATGCCGAAATAAGCGTTCTTAGTCACATTGTGAAAAGAGACCCAATAAACGGGTCTCTTTTTTTGCCAAATATTCATTTGTGATATAACTGCTTTGCCGTATTAACTGCCGATATTTGAGGGATACACAATCTGATCCTCATGCAATATCGCTCTCTACTCAAATATACTGGCCGAACGCTGGCGCTGGCATTAATCGTTGCAGCCGCTCAAGCTCAGTCAGGCACGGCTCCGGTTCTCAGCGGCTTTATTCCAGCCAGGCAGGCAGCCCAGGTTAAACTAGAAACCGAGTTCAAGGCCAAACAATCGTCGGCTGCGTTTAAAAATCACCTCGAAAAACTCAGCAGCGTGCCCCACATTACGGGCTCGAAAGAAAATGAGCAGGTGCGCGATTACATTGCTGAGACCATGCGCAAAGCGGGCTGGCAGGTAGATATCTATCCGCATGATGTATTACTGCCAAAAGGTCCCGGTGAGATTGCTGTTGAGTTAGTTGAACCCGTTCGCCAGCCACTGAATATCAAGGAGTTCCTGTTCAAGGAAGACAAATATAGCAGCGACCCACGCCTGACGCCCGGTTACAATGCCTGGTCGGGGTCGGGCGATGTGACAGCCGAAGTGGTGTATGCCAACTATGGCCGCAAAGAGGACTTCGAACAACTCAAAGCGATGGGCATTTCCGTCAAGGATAAAATTGTAATAGCTCGATACGGGGGTAATTTTCGGGGCTACAAAGCGCAGTTTGCTCAGGCAAACGGAGCCATAGGCGTCATTATTTACACCGATCCAGCCGATTCGGGCTATATGCGTGGCCTGACTTTTCCCGACGGACCCTATTACAGCGAAAGTGTCATTCAACGCGGATCGCTGATAACGACGCCTTACACGGGTGATCCTCTCACGCCCGGCGAAGCGGCTCTACCTCTGGACGCCAAAAATACCCCCAAGCGACTCGACCAAAATGCAGTTGGGATTCATAAAATTCCGGTAACGCCCCTTCCGTATGGCTCAGCCACCGAAATTCTGAAGCGGATGGCTGGTGTGAGACCTGTTCCGGCGGGTTGGCAGGGTGGGTTACCTTACACCTATCGGCTCGAAGGGGGTTCGGCTCTCAAAGTACGCTTGATGGTTAAACAGGAGAAAACCATTCAACGGATTTATCAGGTAGTTGGAACGTTAACCGGAGCAGAATTTCCCGATGAGTGGATTATTGCCGGTTGCCACTACGATGCCTGGTCTTTTGGTGCCACCGATCCAAACTCCGGTACCGCTATGTTGTTGAGCATGACCGAGTCGATGGGTAAGCTGGCGAAAGCGGGTCAACGCCCCCGCCGGACCATTAAAGTATGCCATTGGGATGCCGAAGAGCCGGGTGTAATTGGGTCGGCGGAGTGGAGCGAGCAGTTTCGGGATGAGTTAACCCAGAAAGCAGTGGCCTATATGAATTACGATGCGGCCGTATCGGGTCGGACGTTTGGCGCCAGCGCATCTCCTTCCATGAAAAAACTGATCATCGAAGCAACGCAGGCTGTTCAGTATCCCGACTCCAACAAAACGGTTTATCAGCACTGGATGGGCCATAAAGCCGCTGGTAATCCTACCCGTGTAACGGGCTCATCGGCAC
>JANXVQ010000747.1 GCA_025351545.1 Spirosoma sp. | reverse complement strand
GTTGCTATTGACCAGTGATAAACAGCTCAACCACCGTCTGCTAAATCCGAAATTCCGGCATAATCGAACCTATTACGTGCAGGTCGAGGGAGCATTGACTAGTGAGGCTTGCCGCCAACTATCGGAAGGAGTTACGATTTCAGTAGATGGTAAGCCATATAATACGCTCCCCGCCGACGCCCAAATCTTTGGCGTACCAAACTTACCCGAACGCACCCCTCCTATTCGCTACCGGGCTAGCATTCCAACTTCGTGGTTGTCCATTGCGCTTCATGAAGGTAAAAATCGGCAGGTCCGCAAAATGACAGCCGCAATGGGCTTTCCGACCCTCCGATTAGTTCGCTGGGCCATCGAAAATCTGACCGCCAGCGAAATGATTCCCGGTCAGGTGCGTGAACTTAGTCGAACAGATGTGCTACACGGATTAAAACTTTCCTGACCAATGTTAAAATACACCCTCATCGGCAAAACTGAAGTAAGCTTTATCCGTAAAAATCAGGTGATCGAGCACTGGAATATCTAAAAGTCGCCCACCATCTTTCAGTTTTTTCGTCAGATCTTTATCAGCCTGCGAAGGCGTTAAATTGCCGGATGGATGGTTATGGAACAGAATAATGGAGGATGCCAGGTGCTCAATGGCCTGTTTAAAAATCATTTTCGGGTCGGCCACGGTGCCCGAAACACCCCCGGTGCTTATTTGTACCGGACGCAAAATTTCGTTGGCACGGTTCATCAATAGAATCCAGAATTCTTCGTGCTGCTTGTCGATCAAATGCGGAATCATCTCATTATAAGCATCGCGTGAACATGTTACCCGCGCTCGTTGTGGCCGGTCCTGCTCCTTCCGCCGACGGCCTAACTCAAGCGCAGCTATGATGGCAATGGCTCGTGCTTCGCCGATACCCCGAAACGTTGAGAGATCTTTAATACTCAGTTTGGCCAGGTCGTTGAGGTTGTTATTAACGCTTTTGAGGATAATTCTAGCCACGTCCACCGCGGTAAGATCTACTGTTCCGGAATTAATAAGAATAGCAATTAGTTCGGCTTCCGATAAGGCCGCTTTGCCCTTAAGCATGAGTTTTTCTCGTGGACGATCTTCTTCGGCCCAGCTTTGAATAGTGCCGGAGGTTTGATAGGTCATAGGTATAAGTCAGTTACGAAGCCATTTTCGTTTACAAAGTGCACAAAAAAACCTTACCCGCAAAAAGGTAAGGTTTCGTATGACTTGCCATCCGCAACTATAAGACGACCAGCTACCGGGCTATATTAAGCTACGGCAGTTTTCAGACTGTTCACCAAACGAGCCAGTTTCGACTTGTTGTTAGACGCTTTATTCTTATGAATGATGTTACGCTTAGCGAGTTTGTCAAGAGCCGATGAAACCGACTTGAACAACTCAACAGCCATAGCATGGTCGGTAGCCAGACGAAGTTTTTTCACCATGTTCCGAGTGGTTACATGCTGATAACGATTTAATAAGCGTTTCTTGGCACTAGACCGGATTGCTTTTTTTGATGACTTGTGATTTGCCATTAGTATATAAAATGAGATCGTTGTCGCGATATAAGGGCGCAAAAATAAGAATTTTGGCTGGAAAAATCAATAGTTCCAACCGAAATTCTTTCTACTAGCAAGATTTACTGACGAATATCAGCGTTGACTGTCAACGTTTTTTCCCATATACCTTCGCTCTGCTTCACAAACTGTTTGTAGGCCTCACTGTTCTCGAATATTTTTATATCCGCTTCAGATTGAAACGTCAGGTAATGTACTACGTCATAATCAGCAACGGCCTGATTTGGCAAAATTGTCTTGCCAGACGTGTAACCAACGATCTGTGGAATTTCATGCTTTAATGATGCAAAACCGTTCATATGCTGTTCAACAGCTGCATTTTCAACCCCTTTTTTGAATTTAACACACACAACTTGCTGTTTCTGGGCTTTTCTGGCAGGTGAGTATGCACCGTAGATTGTTAAAGCAAAAGCGCACATCAACACAACGATTAGGGTATATCCCTTTGATTTGGCATTCATGATTTTTTGATATTTGTTTATTTTTCCAAATATTATTTCGAACCACATGGTGCTTTAATTGAATAGTTAAACAATTTATCTGAAAAGTCCCATGTTCTATCAAATGTACAATTGTTTTATTTGGTTGTTAATTTCTGCTACTATTTTTTTTGGAAGTTTCGTGAACGGTGCCAGCATCAGACTTGAAAAAACTGATAGTCAGCCGTTAAAACGGCAGTCTGTAGTGAATAAACAGCCTGCCTTAAGCCATCCAGCCGAACGTCGGCCCAGCTGGGGCTTTTATGCACATCAACAAATCAACCGACTGGCGGTGTTTACGTTGCCGGTTGATATGATGCCATTCTTCAAAAAACACATTAGCTTTTTGACCGACAATGCCGTTAACCCTGATAAACGTCGGTATGCTGTTGTTGGCGAAGCACCACGCCATTTTATTGACCTCGATGCGTATCCCGATACATCGGCAACCACTCTTCCTCGCTATTATAAGGATGCAACCGACCGTTACGGGGCCGACACATTGGCTTTACATGGTCTGGTTCCCTGGCAAATTCAGCTGACGAAGTACCAATTGACCGAAGCCTTCAAGCAACGCGATGTTAAGCGAATTCTGCGTGTTGCTGCCGATCTGGGTCATTACATTGCCGATGCCAATGTACCGTTGCACACGACGCGTAACTACAATGGTCAACTAACGAACCAACAGGGTATTCATGGGTTTTGGGAATCGCGCTTACCAGAAATGTTCAGCACAGACTATGATTTTCTGACGGGCCAGGCTGAGTATATAGAATCGCCCCAGAAGGCCGCCTGGCGGGCCGTATTCAATGCCAATACCGCGTTGGATTCGGTGCTCCGTTTTGAGCAGCAACTAACAGACGAAGTGGGGGAAACGCGCAAATTTGGTTTCGAGGAACGGAACGGCATTACAGCCAAAGTTTATTCGGCAGATTTCTCGCGACAATACCACGAACGCTTGCGGGGGCAGGTCGAACGCCAGATGCGGGCGTCGGTAAAAATGGTCGGCGATTTCTGGTACACCTGCTGGGTAGATGCCGGTCAGCCGGATTTGCGGACACTGGCCAACTATCAGCTTACTGATCAGGATCAAAAAGAAGAAGTCGCCGAAAAGAAAAGTTGGCTAAAACGACTGTTTTCTGCCAGGAGCGAGGATTGAGAGGCAGGTTAATGGGTTATTTCTGGAAATAAGTCGCTTAACTCCTGATAACCAGTAAAATCTACTATCCCGGATTTTGCTCCTGTACCGCTAACAGTCAGGGCCAGAGTAATATTCGGAGATGCACTGACTTTCTCTAAACGTTCGGCAAGCTTATTTGCTAAATCTCGCCTTCTGATGGAAAAATGATGTGTCCATTTATTTTGATGGCGAATCAGTAAAATGTATGTGATTTCTGGTGTTGGCGAGGACTCAAGTTGCTCGCGGGGTAAAGAAAACTGAGCAGTGAAGCCCTTTTATTCTCTTTAGCTTTGGCCGTTTTAACCTGAATTCTACCAAGATTACCATCGCTATCTCGAACAACAAAAATATCATCACCACGATCTACTTCTGGTATGGCGACATTATATCCTAACATCAAAAATTCGGACATAACGAATAACTGACCGGCTTTACCGATATAGTTATTAAACATTTTACTCATTTTGAGAGGATGAGTCCTTGTTGTAGGTAAAAAGGTCGACTTCAGGATTACGTGGGTCAATAAATTTTATCGGCCCTATATCTTTAATTGCTTCTTCATCCAGACCTAACAAGATAGGCAGGACGAAACGCTCAACTCGATTGTGATATGTCTCAAAACCAGACTTTGTCTCATAATTGAGGTAAACACTACCTGATGGATGCGCGTCAGGAAATTTTTCATAAAAAATTTTTCGTGACATGGGAGATAATCCATAAGTTATACCATCCATTTGTCGGTTTACATAAACGATGATAGGTTTCATATAGAAGTTTTTTGTCAAAAATACAAAAAGAGGGTCACTTTCTGCAACCCTCTTCATATACCTACACTTCCAGTTTCTTCATATACTCAGCGTCATTTTTCAGACTGATTATTGAGGATTCCGGGTATTCCTCCTGCTCAACAAGGAAATACTTAATGCCGCTGTTCATAGCTACGCGCAGCGTCTTTTTGAAGTCTACGTTACCTTTACCAAGGTCATTCTGAACGGGTTTGCCATCTTTTACTGTATAATCTTTAACGTGGCATAACTCATAGCGTTTGCCATATTTTTTCAGGTGGGCAGCCGTATCTACACCCGCTACATCAAT